>JBGTDB010000136.1:0-2518 GCA_041748515.1 Phycisphaerae bacterium | reverse complement strand
GGAAAGCACCACAGCCCCCCGGAAAGCACCTCAGTCCCCCAACGGAAAGCACCTGACTCCCCCACGGAAAGCACGAATCAACCATTGCCTGAGGCTAAAGACCACGAATCAACCTGCATTCAGGTTTCGACACTCGGCATTCAAGGCCGCGCTAGTGCGGCAACGCACCTAAAGCTTCGAGTGCGGATCGCTCTCTTCCGAGCCGCGACCGTCAGGGAGCGGTAATCTGCAACCCGAAGTTTTGATGCGTCGGAGCGCTAGTGTTCATGCAACCCACAAGAACCCAATCGGGCGAAATCTCGCGCAGGCGCCTCGATCGGATCCATCTTCGCCCGGGCCCTGGCCAACTCCCGTTGCTTCTGATTCGCTTGGAAGGCGGCCGGATCGCCGCCGACCGAATCCAGCATGAGCTGAAGCGAATCCTGAAACCCGATCGGAAAAACGATGCGGTAAATGGGCGATCGCCCGAACGTCTGGTCGCGAAGCAATTGGTTCAGGCTCGCGGTAACGTCCATGATGTCGGAAGAATCTTCCGTATGAACGAGACCGAGCAGGTGTCCGATCTCGTGGCTGGCAACGTTGGCGATGGCCTGGGCCATTTCACTCGGCGTCGGATTCAGCCGCAGGAAGGCCGCGAATGACTCGGTGTAGACGATTCCTCGCTGCCCGGTCTGGGCGTTGTACTCATCGACGCCCTCGGCGACCCCGAGCAATGCGCTATCGACCGCACCGAAGTGCAGTCGGCTCGTTGAGCCGCCGGGGCGGTCCCCCTCCGATGTCGAAAGTATCGTGAGATTCAGCCCGACGAAGTCCTCGCGGGTCAGTCGAACGATTTCTTCAATCATCACGTCAGTCATTCCGGCGTAGCGGGCGTCGATGTCCGCCGCGTCGAACGCCGGGATGCTGATCGGGCTCCGGCCGCCGATCCGAACGTTTTGCGCGCCGGCAAAGTCCAGAATGAACGTGTCCGCGCTCGGACCGGGAATCGGTCGATTGGGTTCGATCGTCGCGCCCAGAATATACTCGCCGAGCGTGTTGAACCCGGGCGTCGCGGTGACGGCCACATAGCATTGGCCGGCGGGACGACGGAACACAACGTCGATGAAAGGCGCCTGAATGCCCAGGTAAACGTTCAGATGATCGTTAACCAGCAGGGTTGAACCGGTTTCGTCAAATACGGCGATTGCCCCTCGAAGCGACGGGGCCGTCGTCATCGAGACTATCACGCGATCGCCGGCATCGACCGGCCCGAGGGCAAAAACATCTACGTCGTTGGGCGTTTTGACATTGCCGGAAATGACCTGCTGCCGGGCCCGCACGGCGACCGGCTCGGCCAGCTCGAACAGGTGATTGTTGCCGGCTTCCAGATAGGTGGGCTCGGCGTCGAAGTCGACAACCACCGATCCCAGCGTGGCCCGCAGGCGATCGGATTGTGACACCCCGAAGAAGTCCCCGCAGCCGGCCGCGAGAATGGTCAGAATGCCGGTTACAGCCGGCAGAGATTTCAGATTGAGCACAGTTTTCCCCAGGGGGTTGTGAGGGCGGCGATGTGCCGCGATCCGCGACCCTGCGAGCTGGGCCCGCTCAAATCCGGCAAGGCCGGGCGAATGCGGGCAAGGCTCGTTTCGTCCGGCTTCGCCGGCGTGGGCAACTGGACCAGAATGGTTCGGCTTACGACCGGCCGTGGTCCGTCCAGGCTTCCACGTCTTGTGCGGAGCCGGACGGGGCCGAAGGCCGTAAGCCACTGTGCTTCTTTCCCCTCCGAATTTCAGCGTACAATATGCCCCGCGAGCTTCGGCAGTCGGAAAAGTTTAAGAACCGTTTCCCCAGTCGAATTCCCATCATTCTCGGACGAATCGAGGCAAAGCTAAGCAAGCGCATGGGAACGCCCGCTTCCCGCTCCCGGGAGAAAGCACTTTTCAAATCCAAACCGCGCAAGCCGCCCCTCGCCGACAACGTAGACAAAACGTCCGAAGCGCGCCATACTCCGCCCCCCGATAACCGATCACCGGCTTAAGGGGTTCAGGCGAAAGGCGCGGATGCCAAGGCACCACAAGGGAACGGAAGCGACGGCAAAATGAGCATTCTTGTCGACAAAGATACGAAGGTGATTTGTCAGGGCATCACCGGTAAGGCCGGGGCGTTTCACACAGCCGGCTGCCTTGAATATGGAACCAGGATGGTCGGCGGCGTGTCTCCCGGAAAGGGCGGCACGAAATCCGAGCACGGCCTGCCGGTGTTCAACACCTGCCACGACGCCGTCGCCGCCACCGGTGCGGATGTTTCCCTGATTTTCGTGCCGGCGCCGTTTGCCGCCTCCGCCGCCATGGAAGCGGCCGATGCCGGCTGCTCCCTGGTCGTGCTGATCACCGAGGGAATTCCCACGCTCGATATGGTGAAGGCCCGGGCCTATCTCGATCAGAAAGGAACGCTGCTGATCGGGCCAAACTGTCCGGGGATCATTACCCCGGGCGAGTGCAAGGTGGGCATCATGCCCGGCTATATCCACAAGCCCTGG
>JBGTDB010000135.1:0-4800 GCA_041748515.1 Phycisphaerae bacterium | reverse complement strand
GCAACGGGAAGCTCTCATCGCCGAGAATGCTCGAACGATCGTGGCACCGATAGCAGAGGGCGAAGGCTTGCGGGCTTTCCGGGGTGAAGTCGGCGGTGATGTACTGGTCAATCAGCAGCGGCTCATAGATTGAACCGTGCGGGCCTGAAACGTTTCCAATTCCGCCGGCCAAGCCCGCGAACGTGTTGCTTCCCCCGGCCGTGTCGGAGTTGTGGCAGTCGGTGCAGGAAATCGTCGAACCCACCCGCATCGGCGGAATGAGGCTGACTACCTCGCGGTTGCCGCGCGGCCCGATGACCGGATGAAACGACGGATTGTTGGTTTGGAACTCCAGCCGGGTATTGGTCTGCGAAACCTGCCGGACGATATCCGGCCGCGTGGGGCGGGAGTAGTTGTCCGCGTGGCACTTGAAGCAGATTTCATACTCATACACGGAGTGGTCCACAAGGTTTCCGAATCGGTTGATGCCGGAGACGAACTGCGTCGTCGGGCCGACAAAGCCCCCCGGCACACGGCCGGCCAGGCTGTCATTCGGGCGGACAGCGTGGGGGTTATGGCAATCGACGCACTCGACGTGCCGTCGGGCGAAACGTGGGTCTTCATTGGGCTGATGGGCTCCCGGAAAGCCGAAACTGCGGTGAGCGCTGCGCTTGCGCATTTCGGAGGCCACATTCGTGTCAGCCACACCGCCGTCGTGACAGGTCAGGCAGTTCTCTTCCAGCGTGCGTCCGCGAAGGAGCCGCTCGGACGAATCGGCCGAGTGAATCTTGTGGCAACTCGCGCAGGCGTTGTCGGCAACGGTTCCGTGGGGAAGTCGGCCATGCGGATCGACCGATCGGCCGACCACCGCGGCCCCGCTAATGGCGTGAGCGCTGATGTCCCAGCCGTTCATGTCGTGGCAGCTCAGGCAGATGGCGGAGCGCACGTCAGTCACCCGAAGAAAGTTGCCCAGCTCGTTGTTGTGCGGATCGTGGCACGTGGTGCAATGGACTTCGTTGTGCCGGCCCATTGGCAAGTCCGGCGTTACGATCTGCGGGTCTTTCAACTGCCGATCACGCAGAGCCAGGGCCCGATCGAAGCGAAACCCGATGGGGTGATCGTCGGAAAGGTCCTCCGTCAAGTCTGTTCGTCCGGGAGGCATGGTACGACGGGTCATGGCGAACGGATCGGTGGCGGGCCGTGAAGCGACCAGCCCCAGGGCCATGGCCCCGTCGTGGCAGCTCAGGCACATTTTCGAGGGGCCGGAAGGCTGGCCGATGCGGGCGTCGGTCGTGGAGCTTTCGTAAATGCGGTAGTGGCTCGGTGACGTCAAACGATTCCACAAGGCGGACTGGCCGGTCGCGTTGTGCGGGGCGTGACAGAAGATACACACCTGCTGTTCGTCGAGAGCATGAATGGACCCCGGTCCAAAGGCGCTCAGGTCATGCGGCGACCCGACGACGCTATCCTGTGCCTGAACAGGTGACGGACTGAGAAACAGAACCGCGACCGCAAGGGAGCGGAGCAAAATCCACCACACAGCTACCAAGCCGCGGTGAGCACGCTGAATAGCGGACGGCGAATTAAGAATGCAACGACCATTGCATTCGCTAATCGCCATTCGCCATTCGCCATTTGGGTCGGAGCCCCGGCATTCATGCCGGGCGGGCGGAAGCATGGCGACCGTCACGTAGTCTGAATCGATGGCGTTCCGATTCTTTCGGCGCATTAATGGCAAACGATTATTCTTCATGGCATCAGCTCGAATATCTGCACGCGGCGATTGTAGCTGTCGGCGATCCACACTCGCCGCATCGGGTCAATGTGGATCCCTGCGGGCAGTGAGAACTCGCCCGGTCCGTCGCCTTCGCGCCCAAGCGACATCAACAGTTGTCCTTCACCGGTGAAAGCCTGCACGTTCTCAAAATGAGCGTCGATCACCCAGACGTTCCCGTCCGGATCCACGGCCACGCCCTTGGGCAGGGCGAGGTCACCGGCGGCATCTCCCTTGCGGCCGAATGCCGAAATCGGCGAACCTTCGGCCGAAAGACGCTGAATGCGAAAATTCATGGTGTCGGCCACGAACAGGGCTCCATCGGGCGCCACCGCAAGCTGCGAAGGATAATTGAAATGGCCGGGGGCAGAACCTCGCGATCCAGTCTGGAAAAGCAGTTGTCCATTGCGATCGAATCCAAAGATACAATGCCCGGCCGCGTCGGAAACGTAGAGTCGGCGTCCGTCAAGGCCGGTCGCGAGGCCCGCCGGGCGCTGGAGCTGGCCCTGGCCGATCGTGCGTATTAAATGGGGTGACTCAGTATCCGAAGGGCCGCGCCGGCTCAAACCCGCGACTCGCATTGGACGCGACTCAAATGGATCAAGGATAAGAATATGTCCTGCCTGAGCGTCGGCGACGGCGAGCAGATTATCCAACCATGCCACGCCCACGGGGATGCCGGCCTTGTCACCGGTCACAATCGGTTCATTCTTGTATTCGCAGGAATGCGTTTCCCGCTCATCCCCGGAAACACCATATTCCTCTGCAAGCTCCGCCCCTACCGTCGTCGGTATCCGAATAGCATGAACCTCGTGGGTGCTGAGATTGAAGACAACAACCTGTCTCGCATGGGTGTCGGCAACAGCAACGCGCGTTCCGGTCGCGTCCACGGCCACCGCGTGCGGCGTTACAAGTCGTGTGGGCTCGGCGGGACCTAAGAAGAATTCGCGCCAAGCGCCCGATCGTCCCGGGGCACTCTGGGCGAAGCCCTCCGATCCTCGCAGTTCGTTGAGAAACTTGACGCGCGGAACTTCCGGCGATGCGGGCCAGACCGGACCATCGGAATGCAATCGCCATTCGGGCCGCGACGACTGGCATCCGGAGCCGATCAGAATCGCAAACGGCACCAGGACATGCACCGCGGAAGAAACGAATCGGAAGGAAGCCGCTATCAGGCCAAAAGAATGACCACGATGGCTCGAATGGAAGTAGTGACGAAGCGACGCAGCCTCGAAGCCACGAAGATCAGATCCGCGTCCATAGCGAGCCGCGGACTTCATTCCGCGCGGACTTGCCAAGTCAGAACCGAGACCGCAAGGGAGCGGAGCAGTGCCGGAAACGCAACCTCGTATTGGGACAGGCTCTAGGCAAGCCGTTTGAGCCGCCAAGTCATCTCGGGACATAAATTCCGAGACCTGGCTTACCCTGCCCGACGTTGCGCAGAGAATCGTTTGCTTCATCGTTCAATTCGCCAGTTCGAGATCGCGTGCGACAGGTCGCGTCGGACGTTGAGCCACACGCCATAACCGGAATCGCGGCTGTCGGCGAGTGACAGCAGGTCGTATTCGGCGGTCAGTTCGACTTGCAAGTAGCCGCGCCGAAAGGTCAGACCGCCCTGAAGGTCCACGCCGTTGGTCCTGCCGTCAATGGAATCCGACTCGTAGCGATAGATCGCCGCAAGAATGCCCGAGCATTCCGGGCTTAGCTGCACGCGATCACTCAATTCGGCATTAACCCACCAGACATGCCGCCGGTCGAAGTCGGCTTTGAACAAGTATCGCGAAACCTGTAACGCCGAGTCCAAAGAATGAGCCTCGGTTCGCAGCAATGCGGCCCGGGCGGAAAAGTGATAGGCGTCGTAAGGTAGAACCGAATCGTGATACAACTCGGCCTCGGCCGCCGCCGACCAGGTCGGCTGATCGTACCGCAGGCCGAATCGATGTCGCTCCGTTTCATCGGGATGAGATTCGAGACGGTCCTCGTTTCGGGTATGTTCGCGGCGGACTTCGAGGCGATAAAACGGCGTAAAGCCGTTTTCGAGTGCGTATTCGGCACTTAAATCGCCGCGAAACGTATCGACCGTGGCGTGCAGAGGCACCTCGTAATCGTAATCAAAATAGACCGGTTCGTTCTCGGCGATCCAACCGGACATGCTTCGAAAAACCGCGGTTCGACGACCGATGGTCAGAACCGAATAATCCACGCCAAGGCGAAAAATCCGCGTTCGTGTCGCGTTGTACGCCACGATGCCGAGTCGATTCACATCGAGTTTGGAAAGATAGGTCGGCCGCACTGTGTCCAGAACGTGGATTTCACCGCGAATGCGCCCCGCCTGGGACGTTCCCTCGTGCTCGGCTCGATCGAACGCCACGGCCGCATTGATCGAAAACTCGCCGCGACCGAGTCGGCCCAGCGCCGCAGCGTTGATCGGCCGGCTGTAGGTCGCGTCCATCGATCCGCCGTATTGATCGATGATCAGGTCATCCTCGATTTCTTCCCGCAGGGCGAAAACGTCGCCAGTGATTCGCCATTCCCTGCTCGGGCGCCAGGTCGCCTGCACGTCGGCCTTGTGCCGTGTCCAGTCAGTTACGCTCTGATCGTAGCGGTAGAGCGAATATCGATAAACCGTCTGAAACGTATCGCCGTGGCGAAGCGTCAGTCTCGGCGTGAACTCGAACTCGTCGCGGGCCAGGTCGCCGCGTTCGTCGTTGTAGCGGAGGAACGTATCCAGCCGGTGGCGCCGCTCCCGGCCGAATTCCCATTGATGATCGAGACGCAGTTCGTTGCGGGTGGTTCGGAAGCGCTGTCGACTGCCCTGATATTCTGTGCTGTCGCGCTGAAAGTCATAACTGAGGCGAAGTTCCTGATGGTCGGCAATCGGGCCGCGGCTGTCGACGTAAAAGCGGGTGTTGCGACTGTGCTCGTCATCTTCGGCCCCTCGCGAGCTGGTGCGATCCAGATCCGACCAGGAAAAGCCGACTTCCGTGGTCCATGAGCCGGTCAGGGCCAGGAGCGATGCGCCGAATTCGGTTCGCTCATCCAACAGC
>JBGTDB010000134.1:0-5010 GCA_041748515.1 Phycisphaerae bacterium | reverse complement strand
CCTTCTTGCCGGGTATACCCAGATTTTCATGGGTTCCACCGGGAGCTTTATCGTACTTTACTTCCCCGTATTTCTGCTCGGCGCGATTTTCGGAAAACTGATGGACGACAGCGGCTCTGCCCGCACCATTGCCGAGTGGGTAGTAGAAAAACTTGGGCGACAGCGATCCATCCTGGCCGTCGTGCTCTCATGCGCGGTCCTCACTTATGGCGGGGTGTCCCTATTTGTGGTGGCCTTTGCCGTTTACCCCATTGCCGCCGCCCTGTTTCGTGAGGCCGATATTCCCAAGCGGCTGATTCCGGGAGCGATCGCCCTCGGAGCCTTCACCTTCACAATGACAGCATTGCCCGGCACGCCGGCCATACAGAACGCTATTCCCATGCCGTTTTTCGGGACAACACCTTTTGCCGCGCCGGGGCTTGGCGTGGTGACGGCCGCGGTCATGTTTTTCCTCGGAATGTTGTGGCTGAACCGGAGGGCACGGACGGCGAAACTCGCTGGTGAGGGATATGGGCAGCACGCAGACGCCGAGCCTAAACCCGATCCGATCTTGCGCGAGCACGCCGAGACCCGAGGATTCGATATCGCTGAATTGGCCGATAAACCGATGCCGATGGGAGCGCCGGGCGTCTGGCTGTCGCTGATGCCCATAGTGCTCGTCGTGTCCATCAACTACGTCTACAGCATCATGCTGATCCCCTCCTGGGACACGAGTTTTCTGGCCGAGTCGAAATTCGGAGAGACCAACGTCGACGCGGTTCGAGGCATCTGGGCTATCATTGTGGCGCTTGTTGTCTCCATCGTTGCGCTAGTGGCTTTTCATTGGCGTCGGTTCACTGCACTGACCACGACGCTCGACGCCGGGGCCAATGCCTCGGTTCTGCCCATTTTCAATACGGCCAGCCTGGTGGGCTTCGGGGCGGTGGTGGCCGCACTGACTGCATTCCAACCCATTCGAACGGGGGTTCTGGAAATCGGCGGTGAGAACCCGTTGATTTCGCTGGCCATATCAGTCAACGTCCTGGCGGGAATGACGGGATCGGCATCCGGCGGCATGAGCATTGCTTTACAGGCGCTCGGCGCAACCTATGTCGCAATGGCTGACGATGCAGGCATTTCCCTGGATCTGATGCATCGGGTCACGTCGGTGGCCACGGGCGGGTTGGACAGTCTGCCGCACAATGGAGCGGTCATTACCCTGCTGGCAATCTGCGGATTGACGCACAAGGACTCGTACAAGGATATTTTTGTGGTGGCCGTTGCCGCCCCGTTGGTCGCCCTTGTGGTCCTGATTACGCTCGGGACACTTTTTGGCTCGTGGTAGCGGGCCTTACGGAAATCTTGTCGAGCACAAAGGTTACGCCGGCGGTGTCGACCGTCGTAACGCCCCCTCTGCGCCCCTTGTATTCGATTCATCGAAATGCGCCTGATGGCAACGTACATCCCCTTAACGGAAGCGTGAGGTGGCTACGCCTATGAGATATAACCGAAAGTTGTGGATGGCGCTTTGAAAAAGGCAGCGTACCCTCGGTGCGACTTTCTTGGCACCGAAACGGCCCACGCGGACTTGAGGAGTACGTCGTATGAACGAGAGTTTCGCATCTTCGCTGGCTGTGCCAGTGGCAACTTCGAGTGAAGTTTTAACGCGGGATTCTGCGCGACGGCACCCAGCGTTTGCTGGGCCAGGCGGTAGAGGCCTAGGTGCAGAGTTGGCTGGAATTTCACAGGCACATCGTGGACGAGAACGGCCATCGGCAGGTGGTGGGCAACGGTCGGATGCCGGCTCGGACCATCATCACCGGCTGTTGATTTGCCATTGCGAGCGACCAGAATCTAAACGTGTTCGGGAAGAGTTAGTCGAACATCCGTGCGTGCTGATCGAGAGGAGCCGATGATGCCGAACGCCGTGCAGTTCCACCGCGTGCTGCGGGCCGCGCTGGGGAAGGTTAATCGGGCATATTCAGCGTGGAAGCGATGGTCAAATGGCTTCCGTAGATCGGATTCACGGGTGCGTGAAACTTGCGGCGGGTGTGTTTTCGCCATGCACTGAAAGGGCAATCTAACGCAGCCGCGAAGGGCTTCAACTCAAACGGGGGCGACCTGCGCGGCCGTCCCTGACGCGCCGGGCAACAGAGAAAAGGGCAGTGATGACCCCTGCCGGCTGCGAGATCATCGCCCTCCCCGCGCCGCTTCGGGGCTTCGATTCGTAAACGCGACCGTTTCCCTCGGGTTGCGCTCCGTCCGCCTGTCGGTGGTCTCCACTCCAGGTCATTGGCTGGGACTGCCAAGCGCCCGCCGTTTGCCGTCCATTTGGCCAGGCGTCGGGCATACTCCGCCCGGCTGTCCGGGGGACCATGCGTCCAAGGTAGAACCGCCGCCCGACCAGTTCGATACAGGCCACGTCGCCGGTCGATTTTCTCTGCCCTCTGTACTTCGGAATTTGGTTGGAATTGTCCACGGTACAGCCTCCCGTGTCAGGAAACGAATACGGATTACGATTCGGACCTGGTGACAGGCTGCACCGCCACAAGGCGGGTGGAACGTAACTTACGTTCCCAGAGATACCTACGATTATCGGGGCGACAGGCGTTGCTAGTAAACCGCGACCGCCTTGTCCGCCTTTAGCCGAACAGAACATCGTCGCCATCCCCTTCTGTTGGGGTCCCAAGGGGGTGGAAGATGCTGCTTAACGGCACAATCGACCAAAGCGCGCGCGAGCCAGTACTTACCCTTGGGTTGGGTCGTGCGGGAAGAAACAGACATACAACCACACTTAACACGAACTTCGCTCCGAATAATCCGCTTCATAGCGTGCTGAATCTACTCTCTGGCGTTCGACCGTCGAACAACGGCTATGAGGCGCAATGCCCAGCGCACGATGATCAACGTGCCAGCCTGAGCATTTCGGAAGGCGAGGACGGTCGGGCGCTGCTGCACTGCCACGCAGGGTGCGCCACGGAGGATGTGTGCAAGGCAATCGGCCTTGAGATGAGCGATCTGTACCCACCGGCAACGAACCAAAGCGGCCGAGGCCAAATCGTCGCTACTTACGATTACCGAAGCGCCGACGGCGATCTCCTGTTCCAGGTCGTGCGGTTTCAGCCGAAGGCCTTCCGTCAACGCCGACCGGACGGCGAGGGCGGTTGGATATGGAAGCTCGGAGACACGCCGCGAGTCCCCTATCGCCTCCAAGAACTGATCGAGGCTCCGCCCGAAGAACGGGTGCATATCGTCGAAGGTGAGAAGGACGCGGACAACCTGGCCGATCGCGGGGCGGTGGCCACGACCTGCCCGCAAGGGGCCGGGAAATGGAGCAAGCTCTCCGACGATTCCGTGCTGGAGGGTCGGCGCGTGGCGATCATCGCGGACAAGGATGATCGCGGTCGTTCCCATGCCGATGACGTTGCACGTCGCCTGCATGGCCGGGTCGCGGACCTACGCGTGCTGGAACTGCCGGGTGATGGTAAGGACGTCAGCGACTGGCTGGCTTCCGACGGCACGCTCGATCAGTTGAATGACCTGGTGGAGGCCACGCCCTGCTATTCACCCCACAGCGAACGTCCAGCGGAGTCGCGCATCCAAACTGTAATCGGAGTCCGCCCGAACGTTTTCATTGACACCGAGGAGCACCGTGTCGTCGCCGAGACCATCGCGGCACTAAAAATCGATCCAGATCTGTACCAGCGCGGCGGGATTCTGGTCCGAGCAATCCGAGATCGGCATCCTGCAGATGGGGTCCTTCGCTGCGAAGGCTTGGCCACGATTCAAGCCGTGCCCGCGGCCAACCTCCGAGAGCGCATGACGCGGTACGCCGAGTTTACATGCCTTGATAGGCATGGTGAGGACGTCGCCTCGCATCCGCCCGGTTGGCTGGTCAGCGCTGTAGCGGCCCGTGGGGAATGGGAAGGGATCCCGCGCCTCATGGGTGTGTCGGATACGCCGATCCTGCGGCCCGATGGATCGATCTGGCAGACGCAGGGGTATGATCACGGCACCGGAGTCCTTTTCGATCCAGCGACCGGCGCTTCCTTCCCACCGGTGCCAGACGAGGCGGGCCTTGATGATGCCAAGGCAGCGGTGGACCACCTTCTGGGGGTCGTGTGCGACTTTCCATTTGAGTCCGACGAACACAGATCGGCCTGGTTTGCGGCGTTGCTGACTCCATTGGCACGTTTCGCATTTGCTGGTCCTTCGCCGCTATTTTTGATTGACGCCAACGTGCGGGGAGCAGGTAAAGGCCTACTTGTCCAGGCGATCAGTCACCTTGTGCTGGGCCGGGAAATGCCCGTTAGCAGCTACACGCACGATCGGGAGGAAATGCGCAAGAAAATCACTGCTATCGCTATCGCCGGCGACCGGATGATCTTGTTCGACAACCTTGAAGGAAGTTTTGGCAACGACGCCTTGGACCGCGCGCTGACCAGCACACGGTGGAAGGATCGAATTCTCGGGAAGAGCGAAGAAGTTGAGTTGCCGCTAATCCCGGCTTGGTTCGCAACCGGCAATAACGTGCAGGTCGCCGCCGACACCATGCGTCGGATCATCCATATTCGGCTCGATTGCCTCAGCGAGCGACCCGAGGAACGCACCGGCTTCCGACACGACAACCTGCTGGACTGGATCGATGCAAACCGCGGCATGCTGCTCTCCGCCGGCCTGACGATCGTTTCAGCGTATCTACGCAACGGCGCTCCCCAGCAAAGCCTCAAGCCTTTCGGCTCGTTCGAAGGTTGGTCAAGCGTGGTTCGAGAGGCCGTTGTGTGGGTTGGCTTGCCTGATCCGTGCCTAACCCGCACCAAGTTGGCAGAGTCCGCGGATATCACAGGCGACGCGCTCGGGCAGCTCATCACGGCCTGGCGGGAGTACGACGGATCGGGGCGAGGCGTGGTCATTTCAGAGTTGCTGCGTTCATTGTATCCGTCGAGCCAGGGAACCCCGACAAACGACGATGCGGGTCTCACGATGCGGGCAGCGCTTGAGAACCTCGTTAACTGTCCTCCCGGGAAGGTG
>JBGTDB010000133.1:0-4152 GCA_041748515.1 Phycisphaerae bacterium | reverse complement strand
CTTGCGGCCGAGCCGCGTTCGCATGGCGTCCGCAAAAAGCAGGCCCGGATCGGAAAAAGCCACAGGACCAAACGTCCATCGCTTGTTGCACTTCCCGGAAATTTTGTAGTCTCGCGTGCCGAACGGATGGTGCAGCACCGGCTGGCCATCGCCTGTTCGGCATTCGTTGATGAAATTCACGAACTTCGTGTCAGGCCGGATGCTGCTGACGGATACCCGATCGCCGGGGCGAGCGCCTGGGACAATCGTAATATCCAGGCAATTGTCGTTGATATTCAACGCTGCGACCGGCGCCGCGTACCACTTGCCAAGATCTTCGGCCTCCCAGCTTGGATGCACGTGCTGCCCCTCGAAGATCGATTCGTCAATCACCAGGCTGCCGGGGATTGTCGCGTGGCCGCGAGCGAGAAGTCGAGTCGCCCAGCGATCGAACGGCGCGTGGATGTCTTCGCCCCTTGGCGTGTGTAGCCGTTCGTCGCCGAAGCCCGGATCGCCGTCGCCAATGACGTACAGGCTCAGTCCGTCGGTGGCGAGGACCGTTTGAAACTCAAAGTCAGGGCCCAATTCGACCAGGGCCGCAAGCATGGCGAATATCTTCATGGTGCTGGCGGGAATGAGCGGCGTGTCGGCGTTGGCCGCGAACACCGTCCGGCCGTCGGAAAGGTCAATGACGCAAGCGCCATAGACCGTTTGAGAATGCGGCAGCGGCGTCAGCGCGGACTTCAGGCGAGTTGCCAGCGAAGCGGCGTCGCCTTGCGGCGAGAATGCCAAGGCCGATGCCGCGCCGAGCAAAGGGATACCGGCGAAGAGAAGCGACTGTCTGACAACGTGATTGGTCCGCATCCGTGCTCTCTCAAAACCAAGTCGAATGATACTACAACACTCCGCCCGGGGATCAACGGGACAAGCCGGGCCCGAGCGGCGGAATTCCGCGCGGGCTAATCTTGGCGGGCGGCCATTCGCGCGCATTCGGCCACGTATTCGTAGAACGCGCGACGGCGCGGCCGCAGCTCATCCGCGTGATATCGCCGGGCTCTTGACAGATTGTCCGCCGATAACCGGGCGAGTCGTGCCCGATCGGCGGCCAGCTCCACGATCCTGGAGGCCAGTGATTGAACATCACCGGGAACTATCATCTCCTCGGGACTAAGTAGTTCGGGAATTCCGCCGACGCGGGTGGCGATGCATGGGGTTGCTCTGGCCATTGCCTCCAGCAAAACACGGGGAAGTCCCTCGGTGCGAGAGGGTAGAACAAACAGGTCGGCTCGATCCAATTCCCCGCGAATTGCTTCTCCCGGAGGAAGACGACCGGCAAATTCCACACGATCGGCAACGCCGACATCAGCGGCAAGCGCTTCGAGGTCAGGTCGGCATCGACCGTCCCCGACAATCCGCAGATGCACGTTGACCCCCTGATCCACACAGGATTTGACGGCGCGGATCAAGACATCTGGACCTTTGTAGAGTTGCTCCAGCGATCCGACGAGCAGCAGTCGAAACGGCCACGTCGCGTCGCGCGGCGGCCGGGCCGATTCGACAAACGCGGCATCGGTCAGGTCAATCGTCGAATAGCTCGTTGTGAACGCATTCGGCGCGGGGGGATAACGTCGCTGTAGTGTTTGCTCGGTGACATAGGCCACGGCGCAGGCGGTCGCACACTGCCGCCGTAAAAGGCGTGGAATCTGCCAGCGAAGAAATGGGCCGGCGATCGTCGCAACACCGCCAGTAGAAAACACGTCTAGTGGGTCGCCAACAACTTCGACGCCAAATGGGCGGCGGTCCCGGCGTAATGCGGTTTCAACCAACGACGAGATTGCCCCTGGAGCTCGCAGGATGACGGCGTCCTCACCGTGCAGTGCATCTCGCACCGCTCGGCGAAGTTCGAAGTAGCATGCGGCGTATTGCCACGGGCCGATGTAATGGGGTAGCGCATCGAACGTCGCGCTCGGACCGTCCGCCCGCCTGGCTCCGATCGGGGGGGCTGCGACGTCCTTCACTCTCGCCAGAACTCTCACGGCGTCGAAGACGTCGAGATAGCGTTGCCAGAAAGTATGATCGAGCCAGCCCCGGCTCCAGATCGCCCCGTCCGGCGTACGCTCAAAGCGAGTATCAAGGGCGACAATGGTTTGCATGGCGTTCAGAAGAACCGCGTAAAGATATCAGATCAATTTGCGCTTTGAATCCAAATCACTCTTACTGGTCCGCCCAACACGGTCCAAATCTGGTTGCGCTTTGAGGCTCCTTCCCCGGCTATCGACCAATGAGCCGGCGAAACTCCGATGCTTGCAGCGCCCAGACGACTCGGCAATCAAAGTGCTCGGCCACCCTTTCTCGACCGGCTCGGCCAAGGCGCTCCCGCAACCCGGCATCGGTTGACAGGCGGTGCATAGCGCTACGAAGTTCGGGCACGCTTTTGGCGCTTATGCAAAGGGCGTCTTTTCCCGGTTCAATCGGGCCCCACCAACCGGCTGCCCCGGTGGAGATAACCGGCAGGCCCATCGCGGCCGCTTCGAGTAGAACGGTGCCGAGCCCCTCCCTGTGGGTCGGCATCACAAAGTAATCCATCACGGCCATCCAGCGAGTTGTGTCTTCCTGCCAGCCGACGTGCCGAATGCGAGGATGACGCCGGACTGAATCCATAACGTGCTGTGGTGGTCGGTCAGCCAAGTCGTAATCACCGATCAGCAGCAGGTGTAATTGCGGGACGGAGTCGGCCAGTTCCTCAAACGCGGCAATAAGTTCTACAACGCCCTTGTCCCCGGTCAGCCGGGCGCACATTCCGGCCACGACGGCTCCGTCCGGGAACCTCAACTCATTGCGCGTTTTCGCTCGAAGTCCGGCGTCCGGTGGACAGAAGCGTTCAAGGTCCACGCCGTTGCTGCTGCCCGCGCCAAGCACGGTGACTCTATCCGGGCTGCACACGCCGTCGCCGCAAGCCTGATCGCGAATCTGCTGCGAGACGCTGATAACGTGATGGGCCAGCGTACACGGCACGCGATGAGCGGCCTTGAGCAATTTTAATCGAAGGCCTGTACTGCCCTGATAGGCCAGGCCTCGCAACAGATGAACGACACACGGCACGCGGGCAAGCCGGGCGGCGATTGACCCCAGGAGAGCGGCCTTGGGCGTGCTGACCTCAACAATTTCAAATCGTTCACGGCGAAAGAACCGGTACAGACCAATCAACGCACGAAGATCGGTCCACGGCGTGATGCATCGGGTCAATGGGAACGTAAAGAGCCGTACCCCGCGTTTTCGGATCGTTTCGGCGTGGGGCGTCGGGGCACAAACGGCCGTCACATCGAAGCCGTTTTCTGTCAAATACTCGAACCGTCCGCGGCAGAGATTCAGCAAGGTAATATCCACGGTCACGACGACACAGAGGCGAGTTCTCGACGACTCCCGTACCGCCGGATGGCCGGTGCCGCTTGGTTCCACGTCGGCTATCGACCGGCCCTTGGATTGGTTCGGATTGAGCATTGTTGCCTTCATCGGCCGGATCGCGATAGACCGCACACTACGGTCGAAATAGAAGCCGCCGCAGGGTTCTCGTACAATTTTGAAGCCGCACAAGGCCCTGATGACACTCTGGTCCACGTTGACGCAAACCCTTCAAAACCGATACAATGGCCCTGCCTCGGGGGGTGCTCGGGCTCGGCACGAATCGTTTTTCGGACCTGCATTCGATTCCCGCCGCTTTCCCAACCATTGGGGACAATATGGCTAGGTTTTCACGATTATTGGCGTGCGTTTGGGCTGTGGCGGTCTGCTTTGCCTTTTTGGCACCCTTTGCCCGCGCGGGCGTGGCCGCGCCGATGCCCGTTGGCACCAGCCAAGTCACCCTGAGTTATGTTCAGGACGGCAAAGAAGTCGAATACTCCGGGTTGCGGAATTTCACCGGAACCAGCCCCTCGGCCGCAACCGAACTGGCCCCGGCGTCAAACGTCAAAGTGTTTCAATCCGCCAATGGGTTCGGGCGGCGGCTGGGCGTGGCCAACATGTTCCCGATGGTGCTTGGCGACCACGAAACGTTGATGTCGCACAATTTCTTCAAGAAAGTGAATGCCGAAGAGTACTTCCCCGGGATCGCGGCAGACGGCGTTGTGACCATCCGCGTGGACGGCATCATGTTCGACGAGCCGGTGCTGGTCG
>JBGTDB010000132.1:0-5840 GCA_041748515.1 Phycisphaerae bacterium | reverse complement strand
TGGAATGTTGAATGGGAGACCGACGCACGTTCACCGTTTTCGATTCTTCATTCTAGATTTTTCATTCTAGATTTCTTACATGGCGAAAATACCTACATTCCAATGCACGGTCGTTACACCCGAGCGTCCGGTTCTGGACGTCGCGGCCAGTTTTGTCGCCTTGCCCGCGCACGACGGCGAGATGGGCGTGATGGTGAATCGCGCGCCGATTGTGGCCAAGCTGGGCACGGGCCTGCTGCGGGCGGAGTCCGCCGACAAGGAGCACGTGTTGTTCATTGACGGTGGATTCGTGCAGATGGTCGACAACCGCCTCACCGTTTTGACCGAGCAGGCCAGGAAGGCGGAGGAAATCGACCTCAAAGCGGCCGAACAGGCACTCGCCGAGGCTCAGTCGATGGAAGCCCACACCGAACAGGCCGTCGCCGAACGCTCGCTAGCGGTAAAGCGGGCCAAGTTCCAGATCGCCGCCGCAAAGTCCGTCGGAATGTCATAGCACGGATGGGCTGCAATCCAGAAGTTCCCCCCATTTGGCTACCGATTTCATGTCACTCTGAGCATCCGGGCGAAGAGAATCGCCGGGACTAACAGCGCCAGCGTCAGTAAGGCCGCTTCGTGTCCGCCGACGCTCCAGGCGATGCAGGCGTCCAGGATGATGATCGAGAGCACCGATCGCTTGACCGCCCGCTGAACGAAGGCGGGCGACGGCGTCACGATGGCCATGAGGCCGTTGTACACGATCCACACGGCCAGCCCGGCTGCGAGCCATCCAAATTCCGGGTAGCGCACATCCGGCGTCCAGCGCCAGATGGTCCAGAGCCCGGCGATTGCGACAAGCTGAGCGGCGACGCCCGCCACAAGCCGGAAACGATGCGATTGCCTCGCCTCGGTTCGGGCAAAGAGGGTTACCGCCGTTACGTAGAGCCCGACAATGGCGATCGGCCGCAGCGTGGCGATGTCGAGGAGATTATTGACGCCCTGCATCCCCAGGGCGACGTTCAACCCTCGGCAAAGCCCCATTAGCGGTGAGGCTAGCGCCGTTCGCTTGAATACTCTGTTGTAAAGGACGATGGCGGCGACGATCAGGACCGCGATGCCCCCCGCCTGCCACGATGCCATTGCCGCAAGGGCCACACCGGCAATCAGCAGGGTGGTGACCAGCTTTAATGCTTCGCCGAGAGTCACCCGGCCCGACGGAATGGGCCGCCCAGGCCGCACAGTGGCATCGACCTTCGCATCGCACACGTCGTTTAGCGCCGCGCCCCCCGCATAAAGGCACATGGAAGCCAGCGCCAACGAAACCAGAGCCGACCATTGATCAAACCATCCGCCCACATAGAAAAACCCGGCGAATACGTCGGCCGCGGCCGTAAAGAGATTGGGAAGGCGAACGAGATCGAGATACGCGCGGAGCTTGGCCTTCACGTCGGCATCCGGCGCTGAAGAAACGCCCGCGCCTCGCGCCCGGCGGCGTCGGGATCTTCAAGATACGGATACAGCTCGACTGTTAGCCAACCGTCGTAGCCGGTCTCGACGATGGCCCCGAGTACCGCATCGAAATCGATGGCTCCATGCCCGGGCACGAGATGGTGGTGGACCCGCGTGGCCGCGATGTCCTCAAAGTGATAGTGCCGGGTCCATTCGGCCAGCGAGCGGATGGTTTCGGGCAACGGGTCCGACACGCAAAAAAAATGGCCCACGTCGAAATTCAGCCCGAACATCGGCGAATCCATCCGGGCGGCCAGGTCGCGAAACTGAGCCGCGTTTTCGATGAGAAGGTCCGGCTCCGGTTCGACCAGCAGCAGCACGCCCTCGTCCTCCGCCGTTCGCAGTGCCTCGCCCAATCCCTGCACGAACAAATCCATCGCCTGCTCGCGAGACATTCCCGCGGGCAGCGGTCCACCCGGCTCCGTCGTGATGCACGAAGCCCCGAGTTTCTTCGCTATGCGCAGCGACGCGATGGTGTGTGCGACTCGCAACTTGCGATAATCCGGGTCGGGCTCGATCCACGACGGACGCCAGAAGTCGCTGGGCGATTGCCGATCGGCGATTGCCGATTGTTGATCATGCCTGGAATTCCGAGCTGGCCCCTCGCGTCCACCATCGTCTGCCCCGGTCATCATAAATGCATTGACATTAGATATGGAAAGCCCGTTCTCCCTGCGCCGCGCTCGGATGCCATCAATCTCGCCGTCGCCGGCTGCCAGCGGCCACAAATGCGGCATGTCGGCCATCAATTCGATGCCCGAATAGCCCAGCGCGGCCACCCGATCAATGGCAGCTTCGACTGAGAAGCGACGGTAGGCATTAGCGCTGTAAGCGAGTTTCATTATTTCGGACCAGTGACTGCTTTCTAAGGGCGTCACAATGATCATTCCGCGCGGCCACTCTACCGCGCCTCCGGCCGCCGCGCATTCCCGCCCACTACGTGTTCAATCAACCCCCGCCATTGAGTAGACAGGTCGTGCTCGCGAACGCCAATCGGATCTTTGAAGAAAAAGGCCAGGTGCTTCATCGGGCCGGAGGCCCCTCGCCGGGCTTCTAGCGCGGTGAAGCGCACGAGGTCGATAATCAGTGGCGCGGCCAGGATCGAATCGCACCCCTGCCAGGTGAACTGCATAGCCATTTTCGTGCCCAGGAAGCCGGAGAAATGGATGTGGTCCCACGCCACCTTCCAGTCGTCCAGCGACGGCACGTATTCGATCGAAACAAGCGTCGTCGGGTTGCCCGGCACAATGCTTGAAACCACCTTATCCTTTGACAGAACCTTGCCCGCGCGAACGCCCGGATCGCGAAGCACCTGTCCGTCGCGATTCCCCAGGATGTTCTGCCCGACCCAGCTCAAGACCGGCAGGTTGCGCATGGCAAACATCGGAGCCAGGGCCGACTTGACCAGGGTCTCGCCGGTCTTGCCGTCGTTGCCCATATAGAGAAGTCCTGCGCGGTCGGCCTTCTCGCGAATGGCCGGGAGCAGTCCAGGAGAGGGCGTGAAGTTGACATAGGGGCTGCCCGATTCGATGGCCGCCAGGGCGTAGATGGTACTGGCGGGAATTGCCGCCGAGCCCTTCTTGGACATCGCCTTTGCCAGCCCACCGACCGCCGCCCCGGTGATGGAAGCAGGGGGAGCCGGCTCGGAAGAAGCGGCGTTGACCACCACCACCAAGTCCAGTCGATGCCGCCGCTTGAAGGATCGAATGTCTTCCGCCAGTCTTTCCACGGCCGCCGCCGCGGTTTCATCTTTGGGTACGGCCGCACCGTCAAGGAGGGCGCGAACACTCGGCGACAATCCCAGGAGGGTGCCCGGGCGAAAATTCCGCTGAGCAGCGCGAAGGTCGGGGGCGCAGACTTTGATCAGCTCCGGCGAGTACAGTCCTGCCAGTCGGTGCGCCTCCCGCACGGCGTCAAGTAGGGTCTCGTTTCGGATTTCATGCCCCCCAACCACCAGCGAACCCGGGGCGACCAGCTTGGCATCCTCAAATGGCGGAAGCTCGCTGACCAGCCCGTCAGGTGCGATTTTCCGCCGCCGAAGCGCAGCGATGCCCAACGCGACGGCGCTGCCCACGCGCCCGCATCCGCCGATCATCCATAGGCCAACCGATTGCTTTCCCACGCCGTTGAGGTCCAAGGTTTACGGATCGTTACAAATTCATCATAAGCGTAACGGCTGGAATCGCCAGAACGAGATCACGCTTGCGGCCACCCAATGTCGATGTATCGTCTACAGTTCCCTTGCAGGAAGCGCCCATGACTGAATCCGAGACCAAACAACCAAGCGATCCGACCCCGCAGGACGAAGGGTCTGAACAGAAATCCAAGAACATCTGGGTCCCCGTCCGACGCATCCTCCGTGCCCGCATCACGGCGGGATTGATCTTCATCCTCCCGATTTGGATTACGTACCTTCTGGTCAGGTTCGTCTTTGAAATGTTGCGGGATACGTCGCTGTGGATCGTGGAATTGTACTTGGCCAGCGACTACGGCAAACGCATCGTCACGCGCTGGGAGGTCAGCCCTGAAAAGTTGGCGGCGGAGGGACTGGGTGCATTGCCGGAGGAATGGCAGTGGATCATCGGCATTTTCTGCGTATTCCTGACGATTGTCTTGCTCTACTTCATCGGGCTGCTTACGGCCAATTTCTTCGGCCGACGCGTGGTGGGCGGAATTGAAAACCTGGTCAAGCGCGTGCCATTGGTTAAAACCGTTTACGGTGCGTGTAAACAGATTCTCGAAGCGTTTACGGGGGACAAATCGCAGGAGTTTCAGCGCGTCGCGCTGGTGCCGTTTCCCAGCCGGGAAATGCGCTCGATCGGATTCATCACGGCCGTGACAAAGGACATGCACACCGGCGAGGAGCTATGCGCGGTGTTCCTCGCTACGACACCCAACCCGACCACAGGCTACGTCTTCTTCGTCAGGCGGGCCGATGTCATCGAGCTCGACTGGAGTTTCGAGGATGCGATCAGTGTCATCATGTCCGGAGGCGGCCTGGTTCCTCCCCAGATGCCTCTGGCTGCATGGGTGAAGTCTGGAGCGACACCCGTTCCAGGTGGCCAGGTCTTGGCCGTTCCCCTTGCCGCGGAATCGGTCCCCAGTGGCGATAAACTCGAGAAAATGGGCAAGTCCTAGCCCAAACTGAGCGACCGGCCGAATCGCAATCAGCCTCAAGGCCCCCGGCTCATTCGGCTTCAAAACTCCTAAATACTTCAGGCTCGACGCCACTTTCCGAAAATCGTGGCCATTGGCCTTTTCCTGGGTTGGCGCTTGCCCATAAAGCTTGCTATATTCCTAGCCTCAAGAACCGGCCGACGGCGCGGGGCCGGGCGAAAACTCCAATTCTGTGCAAACCGTGCGCAGACTCTGGACGCGAAGTCCGCGCAATCTCAATAGCAATATACGAACAAAAGGAGAACCAACCCTTGAAGTTAACCCGTTTTCGCTTTGCTGTTTATCTACTTGCTCTGCTTGGTGCGGGCTGCCTATTTGCTTCCCCTGCTTCTGCTCAGGAGGCCGCGGAGGCGGCCTCAGTCCACGTCACCGGGAGTGTACCCGCTTGGGTCTGGATGGTCTGGCTGGTCGCACCGGTTGGGGCGATTGTTGGACTCATCTTCGCCTTGCGCTTCTACAAGGAAATGCTGCGCGCCGACGAAGGCGACCAGGACATGATCCGCATTTCCGGTTATGTCCGCGAAGGGGCCATGGCCTACCTCTGGCAGCAATACAAAATCGTGGCAGTCTTCTTTGTCCTGGTTTCCGCCGCCCTCGCGTGGATGGCGTTCAAGCTGCACGTTCAACACGAGATCGTGTTTATTGCCTTCTTGACCGGCGGGTTTTTCAGCGGCCTGTGTGGCTTTCTCGGAATGAAGACCGCGACCCATGCCTCGCACCGAACGGCCGCAGGGGCGCGCCGGTCGCTCAATGACGGGCTGGTCGTAGCCTTTCGAAGCGGCGCAGTCATGGGCCTCGTGGTGGTTGGTTTCGGACTGATCGATATTGCCATGTGGTTTCTGCTGCTGAACTCCAACGTCCTGCCTTTTGAGTTTGCCAAGAACATGGGCCTCAACGAGATCACAGTGGTGATGCTCACCTTCGGAATGGGCGCCAGCGCCCAGGCCCTGTTCGCCCGCGTGGGCGGCGGCATTTACACCAAGGCGGCCGACGTCGGTGCAGACCTTGTCGGCAAGGTCGAAGCGGGCATACCCGAAGATGATCCGCGAAACCCGGCGACCATCGCTGACAACGTCGGCGATAACGTCGGCGACGTGGCCGGCATGGGTGCCGACCTCTACGAGTCGTACTGCGGCTCGATCCTCGCGACAGCGGCCCTGGGCGTCGCGGCCGCCGCG
>JBGTDB010000131.1:0-7906 GCA_041748515.1 Phycisphaerae bacterium | reverse complement strand
AACGATTTGTTTCCGTCGCGGGCGCCCGGTCCGAGATGGAGGCGGACGACGCGAAACTGCAATCCCGGCGGCGGGTCGATCGGCTCGTAAGCGTCCGGTCGGTTTTCGCGGGAATCGCCCGGCGTCATTTTGAAAACGGAGTCCACGCGGCCGGTCGATTCAACGGAGATCGAGCCGGGCTTGGTGAATCGGGACACTTCGGAAGGGACGGCATTGACCAGGCTGATCCACTCAGCGAATTCCGGGTTGTCCAGGTAGAAGTTTCGCTCGCCGCTGAAGATGCCGGCGGACATCAGGGACGCGACGGCCGTGGCGAATCGGTCGGGCCCCAGCCATAGCCCGCGGGAGGGCTCGGTGACGCGAACGATTGCATCGGGGCCTGTAGGGGGTGTGGGGGCCGTATCGGTGGGGTTGTCAAGGGCGTAGGAATTCACGGCCGAGTAGCCCAGGATCGAGCGGCCAAAGGGGATCATCTGCAAGCAAAGGGCCAGCACGCCGATCGTGGTCAGCCCCGTCACCAGTCCGCAGACCGCGCCGCCCGCCCGATCCAACCACACGGGAAGCAGGCACGCGCGGGTGATGGTTTGATCAAAGAGCAGTCGGACCAGGATCAGGGGAATGCCGAACAGAGCGGCGAGTGCAATGGGATAGGAGTAGTCCGGTTTCCAATAGGGGGCCAGCCAGTTGACCGCGGCCCATTCGTGCAGGCCGATGGCGGCGGCGGCACAACAAAGGGTCATGACGGTCATCAGCAGGGCGCTGAACAATCCAAACGTGGACTGTCTGAATGCGACGGCCAGGACGAGAAGCATCAATAAGAGCGAAAGCACCATGGATCAGCCTTTGCCTTCCTCGTTTCCGCTGGAGATGCAGCGAAGAATCTCGGGCATGCTGGTGATGCCTTCGATCACTTTGAGAATCGCTTCCTCCTGCAAGTAGTACATCCGGCTCTTGCGGCACTGGGCCTTGATTCGACTGACGGGGGCACCTTCGGCAATCAGGGCGGCGACGGCCTCATCAACCACGAGAACCTCGAAGACGCCGCTTCGTCCGACATAGCCTGTTCCGCGACAAGTCTGACAGAGGATCGGCCGGCCCTTTCGGTCGAGCTTCTGCTCGGTGGGCGGGCGATAGAACTTGTCGATTTTGTCCGCGGGCAGATTGAGCTTTTTGAGCGTCGCGGGGTCGGGCTGAAACGCCTCGCGGCAATCGGTGCAGAGCAGGCGGATCAGCCGCTGATTGATAATGCCGATGAGGGATTTGGCGGCCATTTTGTTGTCGCCGAGGAGGCTGACGAACTTGCTCAGGGCGTCGAACGAGTCCTTGGCCTGCATTCCCATGTATATTTTTCGGTCTTCCGACGCGGCCCTTGCCGCGACCATGGCGGTTTCGTGGTCTTCGCAGTTGTCCACCAGCACGATGTCCGGCTCGCGACGAAGCACGCTCTGCAACATACGGGCGAAATTAACGTCCTTGTTGGAGCCTTCGAAGAGTTGCTGGGTGACGTTGTCCAGATCGAGAAGCCTCTCGCGTTCGATGGCGTGAATATTGTTGATGTATGCGTCGTGGCTTTTTAGGATCGCGTACTGGGTGGTGGTGATGCCGTTTCGCGACGGAGCGGTAATGAGGACCAGTCCGTGCGACTTCTGAAGGAATCCTTTGACGGATTCGAGCCGGGCGGGCGCGAGGCCCAGATCGTGAAGGCGCATGAGGGCCGGTCCGGACTGCGCTTTGAGGGTGAGCCGCTCGCCCTGCATGGTTCCGGAGGTTTTCACTTCGGCATGCGGCGGATCGCCGGTATGACTGAGCAAGGCGCACCGGATTTTTCCGGTCTGTGGGCGGCGGATTTCCTCGACGCTTAGCCCCGCGAGTTTCTTGAGGTAGCGGAAAATGCGCTCGCCCAGTTCGGGTTGCAGACCTTCCTGCGATTCGTTGGCCACGCCGTCCACGCGGTAAACGACGCGGTACTTGTCCTTGCCGGCCACGACGTCGGTGACCTCGGACCGGCGCCAGAGAGCGTCGTAAAGAAAGTCCTGAGCGGCGTCGTAATCACGGGCGGACTCGGCGTCCTGGGGGAGTTCGGCCTTCTTGCCGTCGGCGCCGATCAGTTGAACGCGCGTTCCCTTTTGGGTAGCCGATTCGGTCGCATCCTTTCGGAAGAGGCGCTTGACATGACCGATGGTCAGGATTCGGGCGTCGGGCATGACGCGGCTGTTGCGGTGAATGATATAGGCAAGCATGGCCCCGCCGCAGACGAGCGCCCAGAAGATGGTCCCCAGGGTGAACAAGCCGCCCGACCAGGGGGGGACGAACAGGGCCACATACCCGACGAAGCCGCCGGCCAGGACGATCATGTTCCAAGATTCGCGCCGTGTTTTTACCTTGTGCGTGTCGCGGTCGATCCACTGCACGCCGGCGGCCCAGGCATAAAGCAGGACGAGGGTGACGCCGATCTTGATCGGGTTGACGTAGAGGCCGGAGAAGGTTCCGGAGGCCAGAATGAAATTCGTCATGGTCAGTCCCGTCGCTGGAAAACCCGCCCGGCAAAGCCGGGTTTAAGGGGGGCTGTGCCCCCCCGCCTGCGCGTGCGGCGGGGTAGTATCGCACAATCAGCCGATGATGCCACCGCCGGTCACGGAAATTCCTTTCAGTCGCATCTTAAGCTCGTCGGGATTGGGTGCGGCGGCGTAGGCGGTTTTGACCGAGATCCACTCTTTTTCGACGAGCTGGCGAATAGACTCGGTGAAGTCGATCATGCCTTCGTTGGCCGAGTTCCGGATGACGGCGCTGAGGTCGTTGTCGCGTCCGTCGGCGATGAGTTTTCGCACGGTGCTGTTGGCGATCATGATCTCGTAGGCCGGTACGCGGGGAATGTTGGGCTGGATTCCGGGCAGCAGCTTCAGAGACACAATCGCCTGAAGGTTGAATACCAGGGAGCTTCGGATGAGGGGGCGGGCCTCCTCGGGAAAGAGCTCGAGGATGCGCGAGATCGTGGCGCCGGCGCTGGACGAATGGATAGTGCCGAAGACCAGATGACCCGTTTCGGCTGCGGAAAGGGCGGCGCTGTAGGTGTCCTTGTCGCGCAGCTCGCCGATCAGGACGACGTCGGGATCTTCGCGCATCATGAAGCGCAGGGCGTCGTGGTAGGTTTCGACGTCGAGCCCTATTTCGCGCTGGTTGACGAAGGCTTTCTTGTCTTCGTAAATGAACTCGATCGGATCCTCGAGGGTCATGATGTGGCACGCCCTTGTCCGGTTGATCTCTTCGAGGATGGAGGCGATGGTGGTGCTCTTGCCGCTGCCGGTGATGCCGGTGACCAGGATCAGCCCCTGATGCAGCCTGGCCAGATCGGACAGTGATTCGGGCAGATGCAGGTGCTGGAAACCGAGGATCTCCTTGGGGACGCGCCGGGCGGCGACCGAGGTCATGCCGCGCTGGCGGAACACGTTGATTCGGAAGCGGTCGGCCGTGTCGAGCTGGTAGGCGAAGTCCAGCGAGCCCTTGTTTCGGTACTGGACGATTTGCGGTTCGGTCATGATCTCGAAGACCAGTGACTCGACTTCCTCGTTGAGCAGGGGGTTGTTGTCAACGTTGCGGATGGCGCCTTTGAGCCGCAGTTTGACGGGGGTGCCGGCCTTGAAGTGGAGGTCCGACGCATCGTGCTTGCACATGGCGCGGAAGTATCGTTCGATCCGGGGCGCGCCGTTTCTGACCTGGGCTCTTTCGGCGTCGGATGGAGTGGCGGGTGCTTCCGACAATTCATTCAATCCCTAACCGGGACGACCGGCAACGCCGGGTTTAAGGGGGCATTGCCCCCTCGTTGGGTCGCTCCGAGTGCTTGAATATCCGGTTTTCCAACTGCGGAACCTGAGCCGGGCATGGATCCACGCGGCTGGGCGGGAACGCCGGGGGCACAGCCCCCTTATACCCGGCTTCGCCGGCGGCTCAGTCGGGCTATTCTATTCCGTGTCCAACTCTGTTCAACCCTGCACGGTTTGATGCCGTCGGCCGGCTAGAACCGGACGTACGCGTCAATTGAAGTCGAAATCCGCATGCGGCCGGAGGGCGTCATGGTCCGGTGGTTGGGCTTCTGATTCCTATCAATCCTGGTCTCGGCCCTGCCCGGTGGGCTACTTTCCGCCGAGGCACATGGGCTTGAGGGCCTCGAGCATGCGTGAAAAATCTTTGCCGGTTTCATCGGTTGGGTTGCAAATATAGAGTTCGCCGCGCCGCTCGGTCAGTCGACGTAGCCGGGCCAGCAGGTGGTCGATACGGCGGAGGCAGTCGCCGCTTTCGGGGGTGTCGGGGCCCAGCGTTGGATTGACAATCACCACGTCGCTCTCAACCAGCCCGTGATACGGCTGCTGTAGCTGGATGCGGGTGACGAGCTCGTCGCCGAGGGGTGTGTGCAAAAAGCCCCGCATGTGCGTGCCGGAAAGGTCCGGCCTGTCTTCGGGCGGATCCGAGGAATCGTCCTTTTGGCCCTGAAACAATCCAAAAATCTCCGAGGCGAACGCGGCGGTATCGTCCAGGGCGTGGCGAAGTTCCTTGGCGGCCTGGCGTGGGTCGCGAAATACGTCGGTGCTCGAAGCGGGCCGGGGCATGACAAAAACGCGATGGTCGTAAGGGTAAGCACATCGCAGGCTCGGCTCCGAGTCGGCCTCGATAACCACCGAGCCGTAACGGTCCTGCCGATGGATGGCCGCGAGGGCTTCGGGAAGAATCTCGAAGATCCGGTCGTCGGTGTATTCGAGCCAGCGGGCGCTGGAAACGCCCGCGCATTGCGCGCTGGACTTTGCCTTGACTTTTGGGGGAGACTTTCCCGATCCGGCTTTCACCAGCCGCAGGTAATGCGGCGGTTTTTTCCAGAGCCGCTCGATCATCATCTGGATGACGGTGCTCTTGCCCGATCGGCGAATCCCGCTGACGAAAGTTACACAAAGACCCATGAATCAAACGTCCGAATGATTTCTTGACGAGCGAAAAATCGACTGCACTCGGGAGTCCACGCGCGGCGATGCCGAAAACCTGAGAGCTTCGCCTCGCGATTCGCCACCAGTTCATTTTAGGGCGGTTTGCGAGCCGATGCCACAACAACCGGCCTGTTGCGGCGGCTCAATCCTCCTTTGGATTGTCCGGCTCGGATTCTTCGGTCGGCGTTTCGCCTCCGTTCGAATCAACTAAACGGATGTCCAGGGGTATGGCCGGCGAAAGGGGCAGGAGTGACGATTGGGCACTCAGATCGGAAGCGATTTCGGCGATTTGCTCGTCGCACCATCGGCGATCGTCGTCGTTACCCTCGGGCTTGAGGCGATCCGACCAGAGTCGAAGAATCCGCATTCGGACTGCGGCGCACGTGCGAACGGCCTGGAATCGGGCATCGCCTTTGAACCAGCCGTCGCACCGTTCTTCGATTTGCAGAAGCAGCGCCAGCGCGGCCGCGGGCGAGCCGCGCTCGGCGATCAGCCGACAACGCAACAGCTTTCCAAAGAATTCGTAGGGAAGGGTTCCCGGTTTAGGCTCCGCGGTGGCCGTCCCGAGTATGGCCAGCGCCGCACGCTTGTCGTCCTCGTTGCTTCGCAGCACCGCCTGCCAGAGCCCCGCGGCCGCTGAAATGGCTGGATCGGGGTTTTCACGTAAAGGCGATAAGCCGGATGCGGCCACGCGGGCGGCATCGCTCCTGCTGTTCCCGCCCAAACCCGGCGAAGCCGGGTCTAAGGGGGCGATGCCCCCCGGCGTTGCCGGAACTGTTTCCGAATCCAACATTGCCGCCCGAATGGCCCGGGCAAAGGCGCCGATGATCTCGATGCGTTGGCGAAGTTCTTCTATGGCGGGCGAGCGGCTCGGCGCTCCGGGCTGCTCGGGTGCCTCATCATCTTCGGGCGCCTTAACCTCCGGGCCGGTGTCGATGGTTGCCAGTGCATTCACGGCCCTGGCCAGAGACGCCTCAACCTTCGCCAGGTTCGACGAAATCTCCATTTCTGCGATCGGAGCCTGTCCAGTTCCATCATTGGGGGGAATCGTACATTCGTTCAATTCAATGGAGAGAACTCGACAGGTTGCGACTTCGACCAGCGAATGGGCGAGAAGGTGAGCCGCAATGGAGGCCTGAAGCTCTGCCTGCTCGAACGGTGTGCCCGCCTGCTCGGCGAGGGTTTTGAGCCGCTCGTGCTCGCTCGACACCCATTGCCGAAAGGCAGCCGTGCTCTGGTGTCCTTCCGGAGGCGCAATGCGCAATTCGACGAACGGCCCATTGGAGTTGGCAGTGTTCGCTGCTGCATTCGAGCTCGCCGGGGGCGGATCGGTCATGCGGCCGTTTGCGGCGCCGGCGGCGAGTACAATGGCGAGTAACGTTTTCGCTATGCGAGACACCATAAACTCCATCAGCGGAAAGCAATGCGAGTCTATGCCGAAGCTAGGATGGTCGCAATCGGCTGAATGTTCGGCGGCACCGGGATTTAGCAGCATACCGCGTGATTGACCCGAGAGCTTCGCGAATCTAAACTTGTTCGGACACTCCAACCCGTTCCATGGTACGAACCCGGCTCCGCCGGGGGGCACAGCCCCCTTAAGCCCGGCTTCGCCGGGGGGCAACGCCCGGATCGTACTCGGCGAAGCCGCATTCAGCCGAGCTTCGCCCGACCGAAAGATGCCCGGCAGGTTTCCCTCAGAATTGGTCGATCGATGACGCACGCCGAAATCACGCAGGATTCGAACGTCAAAGCCCCCTTGGACTCCGCATTGCCGGGAGGCACAGCCCCCTTAAGCCCGGCTTCGCCGGGGGTTTCGGGTGGACGATCCGCGTCATCGGAGCTCAGCGGCGAACAACGCCCGCTTTTAACCGGCTCCGCCGGTCGGCGGGTCGTCATGGCCTGGGTGACATCGCTGGCCCTGCACGCGCTGGCCATCGCCGTCATGTTCGCCCTGGTGTTTCCGTTTTCGCCGGATAATCGGCAGTTGCCGGAAGTGGTCGAGGCCCAGGTGGTCGGCGAGATTGACGCGATGCCGCACAACGCGGCACGACACAGCGAGTGGATTCCGACCGACTCGGGCGCCGACCCTTTGTCGTCGAAATTCATTCCGGACCCTTCTCAGAATTCCGAGGTGCTCGATCGAATCGTTCGGCCGACGACGGCGAAAGATCCCGAACTGGCCGTCATCGGCATCGGGGCGGGCGGCGGCGAAGGCGGCGAAATGGCCAAATACGGGCTGAGCGCCGGGGGCGGAGCGGCTCCTCAGTTTTTCGGCGCGGGCGGCTCGGTTCGCGGCGTCAGGAGTGTTGTTTATGTCGTCGATCGCAGCGGCTCGATGACCGAAACTTTTGTGCATGTTCGCGAGGAACTGAAGCGATCGGTTTCCTCGTTGCGTCGAAGTCAGAAATTTCATGTGATATTCTTCAGCTCGGGCGAGACCATAGAAAACCCGCCCCGGGCGCTGGTAAACGCGATCACCGGGCATCGGCGGGATTTTTTTCGATTCTTGGACTCGGTGCAGCCCGCGGGCGGAACCCGGCCGGAGCAGGCTCTGCGCCGGGCGCTGGACCTGGAGCCGGATTTGATCTATTTCCTGTCGGATGGGATATTCGACGCGGCGATTCCATCGAAGCTCGCCGACTGGAACAAGGGTGGACGCACGCGAATCTTCACCATCGCCTATCTCGACCAGGAAGGGCGCAAGTTGCTCGAGCAGATCGCCCGAGAGCACCGCGGCGAGTTCAAGTTTGTCACCGAATATGATCTTCCCTGACACACGGTCCATTCCAATCTCGACGATTAGCGCCATCCATTACGTTGCAGCCGCGGTTGCGCTCATCGTCGCATTGAATGCCGGCGCGGCCCACGGCGATCAGGTCGTGGTCGGCCATCGCAGCTACCGCGGAGCCCAGATTGTCGGAATGCAGGACGCG
>JBGTDB010000130.1:0-2509 GCA_041748515.1 Phycisphaerae bacterium | reverse complement strand
ACGCTTCAACCTCAACCGCGCGCAGGTTGTGGACGAGAACTTCGTCGCGTTTGTGCGCGGCTGCGAGGGCGGCGAATCCGCGCCGACGGAAGTCGGAGGCTCGACGGCGCGAACCCCGGGTGACGTGATCGACCAGGCCGGCGGCCTGATCGGGCAGGACCTCATCGAGCTTCTCGAATCGCAGTTCATCGCCCGACATCAAGACATCGAAGCTCGAAACATGCGGGCCCGGAACGAAGGCTTCTACACCATCGGCAGCGCCGGGCACGAGGGCAACGCGGTCGTCGGCCGACTGACGCGGCACACCGATCCGGCGTTCGTGCATTATCGCTCCGGAGCATTCATGGCCGAGCGAGCCCGGACGGGGGCGAAGGCAGGCGTCGGAGACGGCGTCAACGGCTTCATTCGCGACACCATGCTCAGCTTCGCCGCCAGCCGGAATGACCCCACGGCCGGGGGGCGGCACAAGGTCTGGGGCAGCAAGAAGCTCTGGGTTCCGCCGCAAACCAGCACCATCGCCAGCCACCTGGCCAAGGCCGTCGGAGCGGCGTTGTCGCTCTCGCGGGCCAGGAAGCTCCGAATCAACAACGACTTGCCCGGCGATGCAATCGTCGTATGCACCTTCGGCGACGCTTCGGTAAGCCATGCTGTCGCCCAGACCGCATTCAACGCGGCCGCCCGAGCTGCGCATCAACACCTCCCAGTACCGATCCTGTTCGTTTGCGAAGACAACGGCATCGGCATCAGCGTTGAAACCCCTCCCGGCTGGCTGGAGGCGGCGTATAGCGCCCGCTACGGGCTGCACTACTTCCACGGGAACGGGCTGGATCTGCGAAGCGCGTATGCCGCAATGCGGGAGGCGGTGGGCTATTGTCGGCAGCATCGCGCCCCTGTTTTTCTGCACTTAAAGACCGTTCGACTCCTCGGCCACGCGGGCAGTGACGTTGAGACCGAGTATCACACCTGGGAACAGATAGAGGCGGCCGAAGCCAAGGATCCGCTCTTAGCGAGCGCGCGTCTGGTTATAGAGCTGGGCCTGCTCGATGCGGACGCGGTCCTCTCGCTGTACGAAGACGTCCGCGAGCGTGTGCGCGCAGCCGCTGTTTCCGCGGCGCAAACGCCCAAGCTGTCCAGCGCCGAAGAAATCAGGGTTCCGTTGGCGCCTTATTCGCCGGACAAGGTTGCGGCGGAGACCGCCCGGCCGCCGGATGCGAACGAACGAATTCGCATTTTCGGCGGCGAGGACCGCCTGCCCGAATCCGGCCCACCCCGCCACATGGCCGTGTTGATCAATAACGGCTTGCACGATCTGCTTATTAAGTACCCGGAGGCGATCATTTTCGGCGAGGACGTGGCCAAAAAGGGCGGCGTGTACCACGTCACCACGGGTTTGACCGCAAGGTTCGGCGTCGGCCGGGCCTTCAACACCGTGCTCGACGAGACGACCATTCTCGGGCTCGGGCTCGGCGCGGCCCATCTGGGTCTGCTGCCAATCCCGGAGATTCAATATCTCGCCTATTACCACAACGCCGAGGACCAGATTCGCGGCGAGGCCTGTTCGCTCCAGTTTTTCTCGAACGATCAGTTTCGCAACCCGATGGTGATGCGCATCGCCGGCTGGGGCTACCAGAAGGGCTTCGGCGGTCACTTCCACAACGACAACAGCATCGCAGCACTTCGCGACGTGCCCGGTTTGATCATCGCCACGCCCTCGCGCGGCGACGACGCGGTGAAGATGATGCGCACGTGCATGGCCCTCGCCAAGGTGGATGGTCGAGTCGTCGCGTTCATCGAACCGATCGCTCTCTACATGACCAAGGATCTACACGAGCCGAAGGACCAGGGCTGGTCGTTCGCCTATCCGCCTCCCGCGGAAACGATTCCCTTCGGCAAGGGAGCCGTGTATGAGGACTGCGACGAGGCGACGAAGCCACGAAGCGACGGAGGGAAACAGAACCGCGACCGCAAGGGAGCGGAGACGAGCGGCGGAGCGACGAAGCCAGGAAGCGACGAGGAGGCAGAGGCGAAGCACGAACGTTCGATGGCACGAAGGCGCGATGGGGCCGCCGAATCAATTACAAGATTACCAAATTGCAAAATTGCCCAATCACATAATAACCCTATCACGAGTTCCAGCGATCTGACCATCCTGACTTTCGCCAACGGCGTCTATATGTCCCTTCGGGCCGCAAAGACGCTGCGAGAGCGGCACGGCATACGCGCCCGCGTGGTCGATCTGCGCTGGCTCAATCCGCTCAACGAATCGTTCATCATCGAGCAATCGCTTGCGACCAGGCGCGTGCTGGTTGTCGATGAAGGACGGCGGACGGGCGGCATCAGCGAATCGATCCTGGCCCTTCTGCACGAATCCTGCGGCGGTGAGGTGAAGGCCACGCGATTGAACTCCCTCGACACCTACATCCCTCTCGGCCCGGCCGCCGATTATGTCCTGCCACAGGAAGCCGACGTGGTAGACCGCTGCCGCAGGCTTCTTGATCCAAAGTTAAAG
>JBGTDB010000129.1:0-3753 GCA_041748515.1 Phycisphaerae bacterium | reverse complement strand
CCGCGCAAACAGGGTTCTCTTATTTCTATTTCCTTTTCGCCCCGCTGGGGCGAAGGAACGGGAGACGGTCAATTCTCCACGGGTTGCGCTTCGTCCGTCCGGCGGCGGACTCGGGTGCACCCGCGCAAACAGGGTTCTCTTATTTCTATTTCCTTTTCGCCCCGCTGGGGCGAAGGAACGGGAGACGGTCAATTCTCCACGGGTTGCGCTTCGTCCGTCCGGCGGCGGACTCGGGTGCACCCGCGGAAACGAGGTTCTCTTATTTCTGTTCCTTTTCGCCCCGTTCGGGCGAAGGAACGGGAGACGAAGGTACCATTTGTTGACGGGTGATGCTTATCCAACGGGCGAGCGGCAACGACCCGCCAATCGCACATTGTCGGAGTCACAACCGCGCCTTACCAATCGCCTTATCATCGCCGATCACCCTCCACGTTCTAATCGCGAAGATCTCGGCGCCGGGCCCGCGCGGGCAAATAATCGTCGAGCGCGAAAAAGCGCCCGTGCGAAACGAACCCAAATGAAAATCGCGTAAGTCCTTGTCCCACAACGACTTACGTCAAAATCGCCTTAGGCTGAACGAAGCCAAATGTCGCCAAAACGAAGCCAGAAAAGACCTGAAATTCATGAAATGCACGCCGATTGCGCGTCTGAGGCGCACGCGATTTTTCCGATGCCTTACCGGCCATCGCCGCATCGCCCCGGCGCATTTCTCGGCGATCGTCGCTTCGACCCGGCGCATCGCTTGGCCATCGTGGCTTCGACCCGGACGATTGCCGGCCGGCATTACCAGGATCGATTCCCCGTCAACTGCCCCAATCGATTTCCGGAGCCGGATTACGCGCCGGCCGAAGTGCGGGGGCGGCATCGCCCGAGCTATCGGGCGTTTGGGGTGGAGCATTTCGAGGGCCAATCCGATAAAGGAACTTATGGAACGATCGACCAGGGTGTCGCCGACGGGTGATGTCGATTCGTTTCATGAGAATGGCGCCTGCGTCATGGTGGTGATGTACCACTATGTACGCGACGGCGAGTCGCTGCCTCGGCCGGGCGGCATCGCCCCCTTGAATTTCGCGTCGCCGGGGTCGCCGGGGCCGTTCGCGGGCATTGCCGGACTGAGCACGGCCGAGTTCGGGTCGCAGCTTGATCGGCTTTGCGCGGCGATGGAGCCGATCGAGTGGCCGCGACTCTATGCCTGGATGAACGGCCGCGGCGATCTGCCCGAACGATCATTCCTTCTGACGTTTGACGACGGACTCTCCGACCACGCCGAGGCCGCTCTTTTGGCGCTCGAGGCTCGCGGGCTTCGCGGCGTCTTTTTTGTTCCCGGCGCGGTGCTCACCGGTCATCGCATGTTATCCGCCCATGCTATTCACCTTTTGCTTTCGGCCCTGGGCGACGACGTGTTTACATCCGAGGTCTTGGATGGTCTGGCTTTTCAGGACGCGAGCGTGGACTGGAAGCGCCAATGGATGGAGCAGTGCGCGGCCACCGAGCATGGGGCCTCGACTGTCTATGGCTATGAGTCGCCGGCTCGGGCGCGGCTGAAGTATTTTCTAACGATGGAACTTCCGATCGAGTTGCGAACGGCCGTGGTCGATTCGCTCTTCGGGAAGCACATCGGCTCAAGCGCCCGGTGGGCCCGGCACTGGTATCTCGGCTGGGACGATCTCGTGCGAATGCACTCGGCCGGACACACCATCGGCGGGCACGGCTTCAGCCACGAGCCTTACGGGCGGCTCACCCCGGCCGAGATTCGACGCGACGTCATTCGGTCGAGCCTGGTGCTGCGACGCGGGCTGGGTGCGGACATTCGGCCTTTCTCATACCCATACGGAAGCACCTCGGGGCCGGTGTACGACGCCTGCCGCGAAGCGGGCTTTGCCCAGGCGTTTACCACGCAGCGGCAATGGCTCACGCGGCGATCGGGTGCGATGCAGCTTCCTCGGTTTGACACCATTCACGTGGCCGCCGCCCTACGCCAGGAGCAGCTTCGGAGTGTTGTATGATCGGCGGCGAGTCGATAACCGGACCCGCGGCACATCGCGCTGCGAATCCGCAGAAACGCGAGAATCTCCGGGAGAATCCTGTCGGGGCGGATTGCGACGTTGAACTGCTTCGCAGCTTTCTCAATGCCTACTGGCTCAGGCCGGAGAACGCGCTTTGGATGTACTTGCGAAGCATGGCGCTGCGGACGGTATCGCTGGATCGGCCGTGCGCGGATATCAGTTGCGGCGACGGGGTCTTCACTTTCCTTCATCTCGGCGGGCGGTTCGCTCCGGCGTTTGATGTGTTCATGGCGGTGGACGGGCTCGACCGCGTTCGCGACGAGCACGCCGACATGTTCGATTGCGATGCTCCAAGTTATCGACCGGAGATTGTCTCCCCGCCGGTGCATCGCGTGGATGTCGGTCTGGATCTGAAGCCGAACCTGCTGGCCAAGGCGGGCCAGCTCGGGCTTTATGATCGACTCGTCGAAGCGGACAACAATCGCCCGTTGCCGGTTGCCGATCAGGCTTTCGCCACAATTTATTGCAATGCGGCCTATTGGGTGGAAGACATTGACGGATTCCTGTCGGAGCTGCGGCGCGTCGTTCGGAAAAACGGCTCAGTCGTGTTGCAGGTCAAGCTGGACAGCATGCGCTCGTATACGCTGGAGGCGTTTCGGGGCGCGCTCGGGAATCGGTTTCTGGACATCATCGGCCGGGGGCGGGTCGAATGCTGGCCGACACTGGCCAACCGGAACACCTGGGAGTCTCGCTTTTCGCGGGCAGGACTGAGAATCGTCGAGGCCACGCCTTTTGTTACTCGCACACACGCTCACTTGTGGGATGTCGGCCTCCGCCCGTTGGCCCCCCTGCTGATACGCATGGCCGAGTCGCTGTCGCCCAGCGCCCGGACTGACATCAAGCGGGATTGGGTTGACCTCTGGTGCGAGCTGCTGCGGCCCTTTTGCGATGCCGGATTGGACCTTCTGGACGGCTCCGCGGAACCGGCCGAGATTCAGTATGTCCTGACCACCGATCCTGGACGGTAAGGCGGTTTTCGACCTCATCCTCCCGCTTCAGACCCTTTGCCGCGAACCCTCGGCCCTGCCACAGTCCACGGGCCGATCGGGCCGGACGATCTTGGATTCCTTCATTTTTCCCGCCGCCGCTCAACCGCTCCGTTTTTGCGACCGATAAACGTGCGACCTGGCAGAGCTAGGGTGCGCGCCGAACCGGCCGGAGTCGGCTCAAAGCGCACTATCTCAAAAAAGGAATCGCCCCGTGACCTCGATCGTAGAATGTTCGGACGCACTGGCGAGCACGCAACATCCCGAAACCGATCCTGCGTGGATAACACCCATTTGTCTTACGCCGTTGCCGGAAATTCCCCGACCCGTGTCGCAACGACGGGATGCCGGACTCGAGAAGGCGACTTCACCGGGTCAGCAGAGTTTGGAGATGCGTCAGCCGCCGCACCTTGGGCAGTCGATCGGCATCACGGCCATCGTTCCGGTTTACAACGAACGCAATGCGATATCCGCCACGATCGAAGAATTGCAGGAAACGTTGCGAGGGCTTTCCGTCCGGTTTGAGATCATCATAGTGGACGACGGCTCGACGGATGGAACCTCATCGGTTCTGAACGATTATGAGGGTCGCCCGGACGTTCGGATCCTGCGCAATGACCGCAATCGGGGCTACGGCTATTCCATCAAGCGTGCAGTTTCAATCGCGGAGTTTGAGACCATCATCATTACCGATGCCGATG
>JBGTDB010000128.1:0-1887 GCA_041748515.1 Phycisphaerae bacterium | reverse complement strand
GGCCCCATGTTGACCAGCATCTCCTCGGTCTGAAGGTCGCCCTGCTCGCGCCGGTCGTAGTCGAGCAGGATGTCAGGCCGACCAATTAGCGCGGTTTCATTCATCCTGTGCCTCAAAACCGCTTTTCCCATTCCCGCCGCGATTGAAAACCTTGATGCTTCCCGAAACCGAAGCTCCGCCGCCCTCTAGAATGCCGGAGGCTTGAACGATACGGGCATCCCATTCCGCAGGAGTCAACACGTGGATTCCATATAGGTATACAAGATCCTGAGAGGACACTTTTTCCTTCAGGAATTCTCGAAGCGCATCGCGAACATCATCTGGATCATTCCCATTTAGGCTGTTATTCGCAATAAGGGCGTGCAATCGCCCATACTGGTTGATTGCAACCATCACTTTCGTTTCGCCCCGGCCCTGGAAGTACTCTTCCAACGCGCTAGCTATTCTCGCCCTTGCCTCTTCGATATCTGGCTTTGCAACCACGGAATCACTCCCGCTCGCTCGCCGACCAAACATTCCATAAATCGACGAGCCTTCTGTTTTGAAAAAGGTGAAGGCTCGGCATACAGGAGCGCTTCTCGACCATCAGCTCCCCATGTCTCCACTACTTGAAAAAAACTCGCATTCACTGCCGCCTGAGCCTCAAGATCGGCACGAAATCCACTATACAAAAGTAGCGCCTCCAGGTCATGCGTCTTAAAAACTCCCGGTAGGCCTTCGAGTCCCAGCGTCGAACAGACGGCCGCCTTCAAGTAACATTCCAATGCGCAACCGGCAAGAAACATCGCTCCAGCATACTGGTTCTCTTTGAGGAGAACCCGGGCTTCCCGCTCGCGTGTCTCGGCGATCGCGACCAACTCGGATCGGCTGATAATCAGCTTCGTTGAATGGTAGGGAGCCATCTTGCGTGATTCCACGTACAGTAGACGCTCATAGAAGAAACCATTATAGCCCCAACCAGCCGCTGATGCGCGGGGCGTAGGCGACGATCAGGCCCGCGAAGACGACGCTGACCATGCTCATCAGCTTGATGAGGATGTTCAGACTCGGGCCGGAGGTGTCTTTGAAGGGGTCGCCGACGGTATCGCCGACCACGCCGGCCTTGTGGGCGTCGCTGCCCTTGCCGCCGTGGTGACCGAGCTCGATCCATTTCTTGGCGTTGTCCCAAGCCCCGCCGGCGTTGGCCATGAAGATGGCCACGGCAAAGCCGCTGGTCAGTCCGCCAGCGAGCAGCCCCATGACGCCGGGCACGTCAAAGATCAACCCGACGAGAATCGGAACGGTCACCGCCAGCAACGACGGAATGATCATTTCCCGCTGGGCGCCCTTGGTCGAGATCTGCACGCAATTCGCATAGTCCGGAAGTGGCTTGCCCTGATATTCTACCTGCTGCATGGGCCAGTTGTCGGAATTGTTCACGAACGCTTCGTCCTTGCCCTGCGAGCGCAGATAGGAGCGCATCAGTTCGAACTGGCGGCGGCACTCGAGCATCATGCGATAGGCCGCCCGGCCGACCGCCTGCATGGTCATGGCGCAGAACACGAATACAAGCATGACCCCGCTGAACAGCCCGCAGAGTGTTTTGGGATTCATCAAGGTCACGTCGTAATAGCTCATGTATTGGGCCAACGACGCCTCGCGCGAGGCAACCATTCGTAACGTGTGCCCCTGATACTCCGCCTCACGTACTTTTTCGTCAGGATCGGGCGCACCAATGCCCGTAATCCGGGTGCCGGGAACCAGCCACGTCGGAACGGGCTTGGGCTCCAATAACATCAGGGTTCTAAAATCCCGGTCGGTCGCACCCGGTCCGGTCCGCGCCGCAAACTTGCCGTGCCCGTAGTAAATGGCTTCGTCTTCGCTGGGCGTCGCGAAGGCCTCGGCATA
>JBGTDB010000127.1:0-4098 GCA_041748515.1 Phycisphaerae bacterium | reverse complement strand
GACTTTGTGTACTCGGACGATCAAGCCCGGGCTGTATCGGTCGATTCGCGGGCCATGATCGAATCACTTCGCAAGGTCTATCAGGCAGAGGCCCTGGTTCGCGAGATTCTCGGGCAACGCTAGCCGGCGCCGACGTGCGGTCTGGATGATGCACAAGCTATGGGCTGTTAGAAGTGAGCCGCGGGCTTCAGACAGTGCGGAGTTACGGATGTCGGAGACCAATCGCGGCTGCTTGACTTCTCAGCGAGTTCGCGATGGGTCTCATCCGAAGTTGCACGGCTCACGATCATTGATGGGTCTATTCGCATTTCTTGCATTGTGTTCAACTGGAATACTTGCCAACCCCGAAACGGGGGAACTCCAACGCCCGTCGGCAAATTCGTCACCCAGGCGCATCGTTGCAATTGGGCCCAATTCAGCCGAGATCATCTGCGCTTTGGGCGCCTGCGATCGCATCGTCGGCGTGAGCAAGTTCTGCGTTTACCCGCCCGAGTTGGGATCGCGGCCGCAAATCGGGGGGCTTTATGACCCCGATCTCGAACGCATCGCCGTCCTTCGCCCCGACCTGCTGGTCACTCGCGGGCGGAACGACGCCCTGATCGCTCTCTGCGATTCGCTCGGCGTGCGCGTATACGACGACCTCGCCGATTCGCTCGCGGGGATCGAACGGACAATCCGCGAGCTAGGCGAGATATTGAGCCTCGACGACCGTGCAAGCGTCGTTGTGCAGGACTTTCAGGATAAGCTCTCGGCGATTCGCGAGCGCGTCGCCGATCAACGTCGGCCACGCGTGTTCCTGACCATCGCCCGTCGTCCGGATCGGCTGGCGAACATCCTCACCGCCGGAAGAGGAACGTTTCTCAACGAGATGCTGGAGGTCGCCGGTGGCGAGAACGTCTTCGGCGACGTCGAAATGCGCTATCCGGAAATCAGCCCCGAGGGCGCATTGGCCAAGCGCCCTGACGTCATAATCGAACTGATGCCCGAAGTCTCGCTCACACCGGCGCTCGAACAGGACATGCGATTGCAGTGGCGCGGGCTGGGCAACATCCCTGCCGTTGAGAGTGGCCGCATTTATTTTCTCGCCGACGACCATTCGCTGATCCCCTCGCCGCGGTATCATCAGATCATTGAAAAAGTGGCGGGCATTCTGCATGGCGACGCGAATCTCGCATCCTCACCAAGTGAATGAATCCTTGCGATCTGGTAATCTTGTAATCCGGTAAATTGCCAATTGCCTTTGCGTCTCCAGCGGAATCGATCATGTTAGTTGCCACCGATGTTGAGTTTGGATTTCCGGGGCGGCCGCGATTTCTCGGGCCCATCTCGCTGAGCGTTGGGCCAGGAGAATGCTGGGCGATTGTCGGCCCCAACGGCGCGGGCAAGAGCACGCTGCTGCGCTTACTCTCGGGGCTGTACACGCCGAAAGGCGGGCGGGTCGCGCTCGACGATCGGCATCTTTGTGAGTATTCGCGCACCGAGCGGGCCCGGCGGATTGCGTTCCTTCCGCAGGGCGCGGCGTCGGACATTGACTTGTGCGTTCGCGACATCGTGCTGATGGGTCGATTTCCGCACCGTTCGTTCGGACTCTTCGAATCGGCGGAGGACGAGCGGATCGCCGAACAGGCCTTGAAGCGGACTGCGACCGAGCCTTTCGCCGATCGGCCTCTGGCCACGCTTTCCGGCGGCGAAGCCCAGCGTGTCCACCTGGCCGCGGCCCTGGCCCAGCAGCCTGGCGTACTACTGCTGGACGAACCCACTGCCTCCCTCGATCTTCAGCACGAAAGGGCGATTTTTGACCTGCTTCGGAAACAGGCAGAAGAGGGCGTGGGCGTCGTGGTCGTCACGCATGACGTCAACCTTGCGGCCGATTATTGCAGCCACGTGATGCTGCTTTGCGACGGAAAGGCGGTCGCGGTCGGCGGTCCGTCGGAAGTCCTGCGACCTGAAGTGCTCGCCCCGGTGTATGGCATTGATTTAGAGTCGGTGGCCGCTCCGGGCAGGGCGGATCGTCGCTGGCTGATTCCGGCCGCCTTCACCAGCAAGCAGCCGCTGCCATGAAGAATCCGTCGGACGTCATCGCCCAGCGCTCGACGCTCACGCCGCGGCGATACGTCGTGCGATTGGCCCAGGCGATCCTGGTGCTCGGTATCCTGCTAATCATCAGCCCGGGCGTCGGAACGGCGTCGGCGTCGTTTGGCTGGTGGGATGCGTGGCGGGCGAAACTCGGCATCCCAATACCGCCTGAAGAATTGGCCAATCGGCCCCTGGCCGACCTCGATGGCGACGGCGTTATCTCCGAATCGGAACGAGATGCCTTCGTCTCGCTTGCCAGAACCATCGGATTCACCCAGCGGTTTCCGCGATCGCTGTTGGCCCTTCAGGTCGGGGCGACTTTGGCCCTGTGCGGCGCCACTTTTCAGATTCTGTTTCGCAACCCGCTGGCCACACCCTACACCCTGGGTATTGCCAGCGGCGGATCACTGGCGGCGCTCATCGCTTTTCGCCTTGGATGGATCGGCGTGATTGCCGGGGTCTCGACCATTTCGCTGGCGGCATTCGGCGGGGCGATCATTGTTGTCGGCCTGGTCTTCCTGATCGCTCACGGCTCGCGGCGCTTAACCTCGAACGAACTGCTCCTGGCCGGGGTCACCCTTGGGCTATTCTGCTCGGCGATGATGATGTTCGTCACCGCTGTATCCGCCGAGCGCGAGACCTTCTTTATCATCCGCTGGATGATGGGCTCGCTTGATCCGATCGGTCGGATCGCGGGGGCCACGCTTCTGCCTATGTTGCTGCCCGCGTGGTTCGTGTTGATTGCGCTGGCCCGCCCGCTCAATCAGTATCGCCTTGGCGACGAATGGGCGGCGACGCGCGGCGTTCACGTCGAAGCACTTCAGGCGGTTTGTGTCATCGTCAGCACGTTGGCTATGGCCGGCGTGGTCGCCCACTGCGGCCCGATCGGGTTCGTCGGGTTGGTCGTTCCGCACATTGCGGTCATGCTGGTCGGCTCGGATTGTCGCATCCTGCTGCCCACCGCGGCCATCGGCGGGGCGGTCTTCCTCATCCTTTGCGATTGGGCGTCGCAGCTTTCCATGCGCGCGGCCGGGTGGGTCACCGGGCAACAGATTGGCAGTGCGACGCTGCCGATCGGGGTGGTGACGGCCATTGTCGGCGTTCCCCTGTTCCTGGCCCTGCTGCGAACCCGGTGGCGTCAGAAACTGTAATCGGCTGCTGGACTGCGCGGGGGGCCGTCGGGCAAAATATCGGGCGCGGTGCGGCGAATACGACGCTGGTGGAGCGGGTAAATTTTCCCGCTGTCCTGGTGCGGGACCGACATTCGATCGAACGATTCCACGGGAGGCAAAGATGATGTTCAAAAGCAATCGAGCCGGACTGGCGGTCGCCAGTGCATTGTTCATATTCAGCACGGGATGCATCACCATCGGCGGCATGAGGTCCGGCGGTTGCGGACCGCGCGTATGGACCGAGGCCACGGAGCAACTGAACATTGATTCATCCGGTCTGGCGGAGTTTCAGATTCGCTCGCACAACGGCGAAGTCAGCTACGCCGGCGAGTCGGATGCCGGACAGATTTCGGTCTCGGCCCGGAAGCGCGGCGGAGGTCGAACCCAGGAAGACGCCGAACTGGCTCTGGACAACATCGAAGTGTACGTCGAATCGAAAGGCGCGGGTGTGCAGCGCCTGGGCTGGCGATGGAAGACCTCCAAGCAGAGCAACTGGGGCGGTGACGTAAGTTTCACCGTCACCGGCCCGAGCCGGATGAGCCTCGATGTCCAGACGCACAATGGCAAGCTCGCCCTCAACAATATCGATGGCAAGATTCGGGCGGTCACGCACAACGGCCGGGTTGACGTTCAGGCGTCCGGCGAGTCGCTTTATGCTCATAGCCACAACGGGGGCGTGTCGGCGGACTTCAACGGTGGAAGCGTCAACATTGAGACGCATAACGGGCCGATTGTCGCAGAACTGAGGGCCGCTGGTCCGGTCGGTGGAAAAATCCGAACGCACAATGGGTCCGTCCGTGTCGGATTCGGCCGGGAAGCCGCGGCCATCGTTTCCTGCCGTACGCACAAC
>JBGTDB010000126.1:0-3484 GCA_041748515.1 Phycisphaerae bacterium | reverse complement strand
TGAAATCAGGGATGACGCCGTTGCGGGCACGGATTTGCGCGTGGAAATAATCGGACAAGTCTTTCGCGGAGGTGAACTGCTTCAGCTCGGACGATCCCGTCTCCGAATTCGGCGGAAACAGAAGATTGCACCCGACCGGAATGATCAAACCGAACGCCGCCAGACCCAGCCATTGAAACCGACGCATAATTAGAAGCCTCCACCAGAAGAGCACCGGGCGAATGCAGGCGCACCCGCACCCGGCACTGGCCGCACCAGACTCAAGTATTCAACATCCAAATGGCCGGTCAAACCGCAGGGAATGCTCATTACCAGTCTGTATCATAAGTACGAACCGGGGTGGTCATGTAATGCGAATTTGATACCGCGAGAAGGACAGAATAGCGACATTCGCTGATTTTGTGCGACCCACACTGCAATCGTGGGTCGCGCGCATGATCCAGAGGCAGGACCGAAAATCGCGAGGCCAATGTCGATTATTGAGACCGGCCGCTCCATGCCTGGGGGTCGATGGCGAAGATCTCGACACGTCGATTGGCCGTTCGGTTGGGTTCGGTACTGTTGGGTCGTCGGGGGCGATGCTCGCCGCATCCGGAGGCGACGAGCCGACCGGCGGAAACGCCTCGTTGTTGCAGAAAGCGGGTAACGGCCAGGGCTCGTTCGGTGCTTAACTGCCAGTTGTCCTCCCAGCCGCTCTTTTTGATCGGGCGATCGTCGGTGTGACCGAAGACGATGATGTCCTTGTCGGAGTACGAGCCTTGCAGCGTGCTGACCACGGCGTCCAGTGTTCTTTGGGCCTCGTCGCGAAGCACGCTCCGGCCGGGGGCAAAGAGAACGCCGTCTTCGATGGCGATCATGCCGCCGCCGGGCACCGAGGTCCAACCGGCGGGCGCCGGCTCGGGCGCCGGCAGATTGGCAAGCTGGAACCGAAGCGAATCAGCCTCGGCCATGATCGCGGCGAGACGTTCGTTCAGCGCGTTTCGCTCGTTGACTGCCGACTGAAGGCCGGCCTGCGTCCGATTCAATTGATCGGTCAGGCTGCGATTTCGCTGTTGAAGCGAGGACATTTCGTTGTTCTTGTTGCTGGCGCAGCCGAAACCGGTCATGGCCGCCACAAGAACTAAACAAAGGCCGATGGTGATTTGTCGATTCATGGTGCTCCTCCTTGCGCCGAAGTGTCTTTCGGTCCCCCAACGTTGTCGGCCGAAGCCGGTTTGTCCAACATCATCTCCGCCACGCGCCGCTCGCGCTCCTGAAGCTGCTTTTCTCGCTGCGACTGCTGAACAGCCGCAAGCTGTTCAGTCTTTTGCTTTTGAATCGCGCGATAGTCGCGAACCAACCCGCGCGTGAACCACACGATGCGCGCCACAATCAGCGTCCCGCCGGCAGTCCACCAGAGAAGCCAGATCACGTTGAACGGCTTGGTCTCGTCGGTCACTCCAAAGAACCAGAACTGCACCGTGTAGTTTCGGTTCTTGAACAGAATATAGCCGACAAGCGCGACCACCACGGCAACGACGATGATCCGAAGATAGACTTTGAACTGCTTATAGGCAAGACTCATGGCATAGTTCCATCCGCGCCGACCTGTGAGTTTTCGAGGAAGAGCCATTGGGCGACCGTCACCGCGTTGCGGATCGGGCCCCACTGAACGATGGGATCATAGAATAGGACAACGATCAAAAAGGACAATGACAGCCACGGCCCGAGGGGCAGGGCCCGGGTCCGTTTGAAGGGGAGCGTCGCCACCCAGCCGATCAGGGAGATGCCGCAAGTGAGGAAAAACGCGAGCACCACCACTTGCCAGCCCGCCACGCACCCCGCGGCGGCCATCAGGTGGATGTCGCCGGTTCCGAATGCTTCTTTCCCAAAGACCAGGGTGAAAAATATGCGAATCAGCCATCCCAGCGCCCCAGCCACAACAAACCCCGCGGCCGCCGTCGCAAACCCTTGGAACGGTTTCCAGCTTCGGAAAAGGTCGGCCCCCGGCAGCTCGACCGTCAAATACAAGATGTTGTGCATCCGGTCGGCGAAGTCCACGGAATAGAGCATCAGCAACACGCCGCACATTCCCAGAAGCACGCCGGGCAGCAGAAGCAGTAGTTCCGTAAAGACCATGCCGCGGGCGCCATGTCGTTCTTCGTGGAGCGCTTCGGCGATGGCGTGGTCCGACTCGCGGACCACCGTGCTTTCGGAAACGATCAGGCCGAAGAAGAACGCTATTGCGACGATCGCCCGGCCCGCATGGCGAATGGGGGCGCTATACGCCTCGCGAAGCAGGAGCAGGACAAAGGTCCCGGCCAGTATGCCGACGGCGAGCCACCCCGCCATGCGCGAAGGCGACAACAAAGAGGGCGGCGGACGTCTCGGGCGGGAAGTTTGTTCGGCGGATTCCTCGGGCAGTTCTTCCTCGGCGATTTCCTGTTCGTGCGGATCGAGCGCCGGCTGCACGGCGGCCAGAATGACCCAGACCAGCCCTAATCCGACGATCGTGAAAATTGCCCCCACGGCCGTGGCGTCGTCGGGCCGGGGCCAGTCCATCGCGTGCCGAGGAGTCCAGAGCGTGTGCAGCACGAATCCCGCGACCGTCACGAAGTTCGTGAATCGAATGTCCACCCAGTAATGCTCGAGGTCGATGGCGGACATGGCCAGCAGGCAGGCAAACAGGATGATGTGGGCCAGAAGTATCGGCCAGTCGTAAGTCAGAGCATCGGTCAAGCCGTATTCGCTGCCGCGAAGCCCGCCACGGGCGTCGGCGATCATGAATGCATCGAGGAGCAGCAGGACGACGAGGGCCATGGTCGCTTCGATCACGACGTAGCGGGTGCCGATTGGCACGCCGCAATTGCGGCAGCGGCCGTTGAGCAGAATGAAACTGAGAATGGGGAGATTGTCGTACCAGGCGATTCGGTGGCGGCAGTGCGGACAGGCCGACCAGAGCGGGACGCGGAGTGAATGCCGGCGGGGAATGCGAAAAATGACCGCGTTCAGGAAACTTCCGACGATCAGACCCAGGGCCGTCCAGAAGGAAAGCCACCATAGCGTCGCAAGCGTCGTCAAGATTATCTCATCCTGGGGCAGCTTTCGGTAACGATCGATCGAATGTTGAGATTCCGGGCGGACCCAAACGGAACGACGCCGAGCCCGTCGTGCTTATGGCACCGGGAGATTCTTGTGTGTCCCGTCGCACCAGGGCAATGACCCGCTTGAATGACACTGGCACACCGCTTTTTTCCCGGGGGCATCCACGGTGGTCACGATCGGGCCGCAGTCTGTCTGCTGGCGGGAGTGGCTGCCGTCGCAATAGGGCAGCTTTTCCGACCAGCCGCACTGGCAATAGGCCTTTTTGCCCGCTGTTTCTTCGATCACGATTGGCCGGGTGCCGCGCTTGATCTCAGCCATGAATCCTCCCTTTGCCCTCTTCAGGGCTAACTTCCGGTAGGCAACGCCCGGCATACCGTATCCGCCCCGCCGCCGGTGTCGA
>JBGTDB010000125.1:0-3672 GCA_041748515.1 Phycisphaerae bacterium | reverse complement strand
AACGCTGGTCACCACGGGACTCGTTGTCGTGGCGGGCGAGGTTACGGTGCATAACCAGGCGGCCATGGACTCGCTCAATCGTACCGAGGATACCGTACGCGAGGCCATCAAAGCCATCGGTTATGATGATCCGGCCGGAGGATTCGATTATCGAAGCTGTGGCGTCCTCCGGGCGCTTCACTCGCAGTCGCCCGATATCAGCCAGGGCGTGACCGAACGCGAAGGACATGAACAGGGCGCGGGCGATCAGGGCTTGATGTTCGGTATCGCCTGTGACGAAACGGAATCGCTGATGCCCATGCCCATCCAGCTCGCTCATCGACTGGTGGAGGAGCTTGCCCGCCTGCGGCAGTCCGGCGAGATCGCCTGGCTGCGGCCCGACGCAAAATCGCAGGTGACGATATCTTATGACGAGGGAACTCCGGTTGGTCTGCACACGGTGGTCATCTCCACGCAGCACACCGAATCCGTCGTTGACAAGCGGACCGGCAACATGTCGGCCGCGGCCCAGGAGGAACTGCGGGCGAAATTGATCCGCCCGGTCATCGAACGGGAAGCGGCGGGCTTCTGGTCCGACGAGATCAGGATGCACGTCAATCCGACCGGCCGATTCCTGGTCGGCGGGCCGCATGGCGACTCGGGCGTGACCGGCCGCAAGATCATCGTCGATACCTATGGGGGCCGCGGGCGGCACGGTGGCGGCGCGTTTTCCGGAAAAGACCCCTCGAAGGTGGACCGTTCCGCTACTTACATGGCCCGCCACATCGCCAAAAACATTGTCGCGGCGGAGTTGGCCCGGGTTTGCGAGATTCAACTGGCGTATGCGATCGGCGTGGCCGAGCCGGTCAGCGTATACGCCGAGACGTTTGGAACCGGGGAATTATCGGCCGACCGGCTCAGCCAGATCGTTCGCGACGTGTTTCCGCTGAAACCCGCACAGCTGATCAGCTACCTGAACCTGAAAAGGCCAATTTACTTTGAGACCGCCCGCCACGGCCACTTCGGGCGGACCGGGCCCAATTTCACCTGGGAAAAGACCAACAAAGTCGAAGAATTGCGGGCCGCGGCCAAGACGCTTCAGGCGGTCTGATCGAGCGGGAAACCCGCCTCATCCTACTCCGGCATAGACGGCCGGGTCGGCTAGGCGTCGCGTTCCGCGGCGATGGCCTTCACGCGGGCAATGACCGCGTGCCAATCCTCGATCGCGTCCGAAAACTCATATTGCAATATGTCGGCGAGCACTACATGATCCTGCGCCTGTAGCGCGTCGCGTACCTGGGTGAGCACCTGTCTCGGTCGTTTCATGGCATCGCTGAGCGTGCCTTCGCCCACCGTGGTGTAATCCGGCTCTATATGCAGCAGTTCGATCGACTGGACGATGGCCTCGTGAATCTGCTGCCAGGCGCGAGTACATTCGCCCAGCCCCTGCATCGCCTCGGGGCTGCGCCCTTCGACGAACATCGAGGCGACCTGTTCCAGGGCCGATTCCGCCTCGTCGAGCGACTTGACCGCGTACTCCATGGCTTCGGAAACCAGCAGCCCCTTGGTGCTGGTCACCAGGTCCAGCCGATCCACGCTGTCGGCCGGTCGCTGCAACGCCTCAGCGATTTCGCCCGCAGGAACGTCTTCGCCGTCGCAGCGGATTGAAACGACCAGCCGCTCGGGCCCGCACTCCAGACGCTGGGCCTCGCGGATAACCTCCTCGATGGTCCCCTCCGGCGTAAAATCCGCGGCCGCACGACTACCGTCGATGTATAGCTCCATCTGACACCCCAGAAATCACGGTTTATCCTTGACTAATATCGGCCGACGGGCGGGAAATGTGGATTTTCAGTTGCCGATAATATCGTGGCGGGGAACCTGCGATGGACTGCAATCTAATGCTGAATACTCAGGTTAGTTGTCCGAAGTCCTTAAACCACGACAAATTCGCGATCAACGCCGGTTTCAAGATCACGCCTCAGACTTCCTCGATTTCCTTGGTCTTCGCAGCCAGAATGGCGTCGATTTCGTCCTCGTATTTTTTGGTGACTTTCTGCACGCGATCCTTGAGATCCTTGGCGGCGTCCTCGCTAAGCGTCTTTTCTTTCTCCGCGGCGTCGGCGGCCTTGTTGGCGTCGCGTCGGGCATTTCGAACGACAATCTTCTGGGCCTCGGCCATCTTTCGAACCTGCGACAGCAGTTGCTGCCTCCTTTCGCCGGAAAGAGGCGGGATGGGCAGGCGGATGGCCTTGCCGTCACTTTGCGGAGTGACACCCAGCGACGATGTCTGAAGACCCTTTTCGATGTCCTTGAGCGTGCCGGGATCGAATGGCTTAACCAGCAGCGTACTGGGCTCGGGGACGCTGATGGTGGCGAGTTCGCGCAGTTCCATCGTGCTGCCATAGCTGGCTACTTCGATTTTAATGTGCTCAACCAGACCGGGATGGGCCCGGCCGGTACGGATGCCGCGAAGCTCCTGCTTGAGGAACTCGATGCCCTTGCTCATGGCGGCCTGACACTCACGTTCGATTGCGGCACTTGGCATAATAGAATCCTCTTCGATGCGCTCAGGCGTCGGAAGGGCACACCGACGCGATGTAGATTATTTGCCCGCGTCGATCAGCGTGCCAATGCCGTCGCCGACCACCACCGCCCGCATGTTACCCGGTTTTCGCAAATCGAGCACGACGATGGGGATGCCGCTTCTCTGGCAGAGGTCCACGGCGCTGACGTCCATCACCTTCAGCCGCCGGTCGATGACTTGGTTGTACGTGAGGCGGTCGATCCGCGTGGCCGAGGGGTCGACGACGGGGTCGGCCGTGTAGACTCCGTCCACCTTGGTGGCCTTCAGCAAAACATCGGCCCGCACCTCGGCCGCACGCAGGGCCGCCCCGGTGTCGGTCGTGACAAATGGGTTTCCCGTTCCACTGGCGAAAATCACCACCCGGCCTTTTTCCATGTGCCGTATCGCCCGGCGGCGGATGAAATTTTCGCAGACATTCTGAACGGGAAGGGCACTTTGGACGCGGGTGGGCACGCCGAGCGACTCCAGCGTATCCTGGACGGCCAGGGCGTTGATGACCGTGGCCAGCATGCCCATGTAGTGAGCGGTGGCCTCGTCGATAGCCGTACACTGGGCGAGGGCGCTGCCTCGGATGATGTTCCCGCCGCCGACCACAACGCAGACCTGCACGCCCAACTCGACGACCAGCTTGATTTCCCCGGCCAGCCGGGCCAATTCGTCGCCGTCGATCCCGGACTTTCCGGGACCGCACAACCCTTCTCCGCTAACTTTTAGAAGGACTCGTTTGTAACGGGTCTCCGGCATCCGCCAGACTCCTGGAGAAGCGTCGAATCAGAGTTTCGTCGCAATTCGCGGTCGCCGATATCTGGCGGCCTGTGACGGAAGTACGTGGTCGCAGTGTGGCACCGCCGTCTCGGCGGTGTAAGCACGGGCGAGACGCCTGAGCCACACACGTTCCAACTGGCTGCTATGACGCGCCGCCGACCCGAATGATGACCAAGTCGGTGACCGCGTTGACGCCCGCCTGCTTGAGCACGTCGCCGACCTTGGCCTTGCCGTAGTCGTCGGTCTTGACGTGAAGCTGCTCGGTCAGGACACGCTCGGCATAAAAGGCATTGACTTTTCCGTCCGCAATCTTGTCGATCACGCCGTCAGGCTTGCCCTCG
>JBGTDB010000124.1:0-4474 GCA_041748515.1 Phycisphaerae bacterium | reverse complement strand
GCTTGCCGGCGGTTCGCTGCGAAGCTGGCAGCGCAAGGCACCGGAGCTCGCGAAGCAGGGCCTTGCGCGGTTGCAGAAGCCCGAGGGCGGCAAGCCGGTCTGGTTTGTGCATCGCAGTGTCGATCGCCATTTGAACCGCTTTCCAACGGCTTGCGAACGGGATGAACAGCAACGGCCGGGCCTGATGACGCTCCATCCACGTCACCAGGTGGAAGCGGCCTACAAACGGGCGCACTGGCTGAAAGCATGGCGCGACCTGTGCGACGGCCGCCGCGACCGGAGCTTGACTGAAAAAGACCTTGCCGGGCGGATCGTCGGTCAGGCCAAGCAGGCGGAGGGGGAGAGCTTTGCAATCTGCTTCGCTTCGCTGCAACGCTGGCATCGGCTTTATCGCGGTGTCGGAGCCGACGGAAAGTGCCGCGGGGTGGAAGCGCTCGTTGACCGGCGCGGACAGAATGCGGCCGGGGGCGGGATTCAGGAACCGCGAACTCCGGCGGCGGTGGAGCATTTCAACGCCCTGTACCGCACGGAGCTCAAATTGTCCGTGCGTCAGTGTCACGACGCAACGCTTCGCGAGTCCGGTCGGCGGGGCTGGTACTGGCCCGCGGCCTACTCCGCCACAACTGCCTGGCTCAAGCGTTACGACGACGTGCCGCTCTCGTTGGTGTGCCGATACGGCACGCGGGCCTATTCCAAGAAGTACATGCCCTACAACGAGATGGATTGGGAGGCCGTCGTTCCGGGTGAGTTCTACGTCTGCGACCACACCCAATGCGATTTCTGGGTAGTGTACAAGAACGAGCTGATCCGCCCCTGGCTGACCAGCATTCAGGATTGCCGGACCCGCGCCATCGTCGGCTGGCACCTGGGGCCGAGGCCACACCAGGAAGCGATTCTGCTTTCGCTTCGGATGGCGTTTACCGATTACGCGATCCCCAAAACCATTCGCATCGACAACGGCAAGGACTTTACCGCCAAGTCGATCACCGGGTTGACCAAGGCCGAGGTGCGGCGTCTGCGGTCCGAGCTTGGGCGGGACTGGAAAAAAGCCATGCGCCGCGATCGGGACATGCTCGCGATCGACAAACGCGATCCCAAGTGGCGGGGCATCGCCGCGGAGCTTGGCGTCGAGCTCATCTTTGCGACGCCATACGCGGCCTGGTCCAAGGGCACGATCGAGCGATGGTTCGGCCGCTTTGAATCCGAGACAGCGAAACTGATGGTTTCCTACTGCGGAAACAGTCCGCAAAATCGTCCGGAATCGCTCCCTGACATTTTGAAGGGTCGATCCGGGCCGCGGGGTTCAGCCCGCGCGGCCCCGGCACTCCTGGACGCATCCGACATTCCAACTCTCGAATCCGCACGCGAGCACCTTGCCGGCGATCTCGATCTTTACCACGCCGCCGCCCATCGCGGCCACGGGCTCAGCGGTTTGTCTCCCCGCGCCGCCTGGGATCGTTTCAACGTCGGCGTTCGCAAGGCCGATGCCGATGCCCTGGCGTTTCTGGTTTCGGTGCGCGGTACGTATCGCGTGACGGGCAACGGCGTGGCCGTCCAGGTCGGCGGACAGAAGCTGACCTTTGGGGCTCGCAGCGCCGCCCTGCGTCCGTGGATTGGCAAGGACGTGCTGGTCGCGGTGGACCTGGAACGGCCGGGGGAATGCTTCGCGTTTAACCCGAGGAACCGGCGGATGATCGGGCGGTTGGACCCCAACCAGAAGATCCATCCCGCCGCCAACACCGACGATGTTCGCGAGGCGATCGCGACGGTGCAGCGCGAGCGGAAGATGATGCGGCAAGCGCGGGCATCGTCGGCGAATAGGACCAGGACGGCCGTGCAGCTTGCCAACGCGGATCGGGCGGCGCGACTGGCGGAGCTTCGGGCGACGGGAACGGATGACAGGCGGGCGGTGACTGTCCGGGCGGTTCAAACGGGATTCGAGGGGGCGTCGAAACTGGCCCGTGGCCCCGTGAAACCCGAGCCGAGCGAATATGACAACGTGGACTTCGACAAGTTGTGGGAGCAATCGCGAATAGAACGTGAGGCGTGGGCGGAGAACGAGCGACGGATACAAGAAGATCGAGAATATTTGGAATTGGAGCAGGGGCGGGAGTTTGGTCTACGTTGTGGGAGTTTCACCGAGCATGGCTGATTCCACACCCAACCTGGACGCGATGCTGGAGCAACAGCGGCGCAAGCTGCTGGTGGCACGTATGTTGCCCAACACAGGGCCGCTCACGCCCGAACAACGGGACGAGGTGCTTGACACCCTGGCCCATTACATGCAGTTGCACGATATCACTCAAAAGTTCGTCGCCCGTCAGACCGCGATTGCCAACAGCACCCTGAACCCAATTATGCGGCGAACCTGCAAGCTCTCCCCCGACACGATAGACGCGCACCTCCGCGAATTAAATGATTGGATGGAAGTCGATGCGAGGCAGCGGGTGAATCGCCGCGAGCGGAAATTCGTCGAGACGGGCGTCGCACGGCAGATCATGGCCTGCGCCAGAAAGGCAACCGAGATGCCAACAATGGCGGTTGCCCACGGACCCAGCGGGATCGGCAAGACGATGGTGGCCCATGCGCTGCACGCGAAGTTTCCGGGGGCGATCTACCTTTGTGTCAGCAAGGGGGATGCCTCCTTTACACAAGTTCGTCTGGCTCTGGCCACGCGGTTGAAGGTGGTCGGCAAGCGGCGCAAAGCCGAGCGGGCCGGGCTGTCGTTGAACGAGCGGATTTTCGACGCCTTGCGCGGAACCAACCGGCTAATCCTGATCGACGAAGCGCATCGCCTGGAGGATGGGGCGCTGGAGTTTTTGCGCGACGTTTTCGACCACACCCATTGCCCGATGCTGTTTATGGCCACGGTGGACCTGGTCGAGCGCATCCGCCGCGACAACGACGAAGATCACGGGCAGATTTACAGGCGGTTCGGATACGTGCGGGCGCTGGCCGGGGAGTTGGATCAGTCCGGCGGAGCTCGCAAGGCGCTCTTCACGATTGCCGAGATTCGGGCGCTGTTCGAATCGGACACGGTGAAGCTGCACCCGGACGCCCAGGCGTACCTGCATAGTCGGGCGAACATGCTCGGGCATGGATCGCTGGGGCTTTGCGACAACTTGATGAAGGTTGCGATCGAAGCGGAGCGGGCGCTGAGGGGTGTCGGGCCGGACGAACGAATCACGATCACGGCGGCGCTGCTTCATCGCATCGACCGGGATCACAAGCATGACCATCGGCTGCGGGCGGATATGGATGTTGCCTTAGCGGCCACGGCATAAGGGCTTTCGACGATTCGTCGAAGGCCCGTCGAATCGGGTTCAAACCCGGTTCATTAACAGACACCGTACACGCCCCGACTTGCCGGGCTTACCAGAGGCCCGGCAAGCTCACGGGGCGTTCGTCTTATAGGCGTTGCGCAGTATGCTGTCACAACGCGCAGAATACTGGTGCGCCTTAGAGTCATTTGCCATGTAACTGGGTTCAAAACCCGTGTAACTGGGTCTGCTCGAAATCGGCCCATCGATCGTAAGTCCTTATTCCACAATGACTTACGCGCATTGTAACTGGCTCTGCTTGGTACGGGCGCTTTTCTCAAGAATGCGGAATGCGGAATTCGGAATGCGGAAAGAGCGGAACCGGCATTCGACAGTCTACCTATATTTTTTATCGCACTCGGTTTCATGGGACTCTCCTCCGAGGCATTGACCTTACTTGATAACGCGCCCGGCGCGCGCTCTTGCGTCTTATGTTGACCCGTCGGCAAGGATGCGTCCGGGCGGCGTTTCGCGGATCACGGCGGCAACACCGCCGGCGGCCGAGCCTATGTGCTCTCTACCCTGATTCGAGACTTGACGTGGCCGTCTGCACAAATCTTGGCGGAGCATCTTTTCTGTAGGCGGAAGCGCAGGCAATCGTCGCCCCGTTTCTTGAATTTCACTCGAAAGACGAATGAGCGGGGTCGTGCCGACAACACACATGCGTCGATGCTCTCGACGTTTGCCGCGGGGGGCGATCGGCGTTAAAAACCCATCTTTGGATTTCCAGTAAAAATCGGATTGGGGCCCTCAGTCAGCGGCGGCTTCAGCGCTTTGCCCAAGGAACGTGTTCAATGGCGGATCGCAACGACGCACCGGCGAATGCCGGAACATCGGTAAATGCCGGTTTACCGGCCAGCGGCGGGTTGAAAATGGAAAAAATCGTCGCCCTGTGCCGGCGGCGGGGGTTCATCTTTGGCTCGAGCGAGATTTACGGCGGCATCGGGGGCTTTTGGGACTATGGCCCGCTGGGCTGCGAACTGAAGCGAAACATCAAGGACGCCTGGTGGCACGACATGGTGCGCAACCCCCCCATCGGCCCCGACGGCCGCGAGTATCAGATGGTGGGCGTGGACTGCTCGATCATCATGAACCCGCAGGTGTGGGTGGCCTCGGGACATGTGGGCGGATTCAGCGATCCGATGGTGGACTGC
>JBGTDB010000123.1:0-5478 GCA_041748515.1 Phycisphaerae bacterium | reverse complement strand
TGCCCGGTCATGAGTAATTCGTCAGAAATGAACCGGCAACCTGGCGCGGTCCATAGCGGCTTCGCCCAGACAACCTGAATGAATGGGATGAACGCGGTAACGGCCGTCAGCCACGTGCGGCCAAGTGTCCAGAGAATAACGCCTCGCCAGACGAAAATGATCCCGGAGACCCAAAGGATCGAGAAGAACAGTTGAAACCACCGTAGTTCGTCGAAGTTTCCCGTTCGCGCACTCGGGGCGAAGTCGGCAATCGCTTGCGTTCCCAGGATCGCCGTGGCCGGAACGATGGGCAGGAGGGCCAGCGCGCACAGAAAGCGACGGATAATAGGGATACCGGACACCGGCGGCGACGGCATGGGTGCGGACTGGCAATCGGGCATTATGAGGATGCCAAGGTGTCGGAGCCGGGATGCAATTCGCTCCGCCCCACGACTGGAAGGCTGAGCGTAAAGGTGGATCCCTCGCCGACGACCGATCGAACCGAAATCTGTCCGCCCATGACGTGGGTGAGTCCGCGGGCGATGGCCAGCCCCAGCCCGGCAATAGTCCCTGGCGCGTTGTCGATGGGCCGCTTGGTGGTCCAGAACGGCTCAAAAAGCCGCGCCCGGGCAACCTCGTCGAGCCCCTGGCCGGTGTCCGCCACCGAAACCAGCGCACGTGAATCGTCGAGCTGCGCCTTGAGAGTAATTTCGCCGCCTTCGGGCATGGCTTCCAGGGCGTTTTGAATCAGATTGCGAAGAACGGTCGACAAATGGGCCCGCGGTACCGGAACCACCGGCAGCCGGGGAATCTCAAATCTGAATCGAATCCGTGAATCGTCGATCGACGTCTCCGTCTCGTGGGCGATCAGGTTCAGCACTTCGGTAAGGTCGCTTAAATCATCCGCAACGGGCGTTTGCTCGGAGAAAGCGAGCAGGCTGTTCACCAGCGATGCCGCCCGCAAAAGGGACTTACTGTTCTGCGCCAGAATCCGCTTCACCAGCGCCGGTTGATCGGAGCTGGACGCGGCAAAGTCCAGACTGGTCACCATCCCGCCAAGCACATTGTTGAAGTGGTGAGCGATAGCCCCGGCCAGTTCGCCGAGCGCGGCCAGCTTGCGGCTCTCAAGCAGCTCTGTCTGAAGGCCGATGCGTCGGGTGATGTCACGAATGCAGATGGATGCGCCGATGGATCGACCGGATTCAGAGACCATCGGAGCGATACTCGCCGCGAATTCTCGCGGCAGGCCGGCCGGATCGCGCGTCTGAAATTCGAGTTCGCTGATCTCACCCTCGGAAATGGCCCGGCGTAGCATGCGCTCGGCCGACTCGCGTCGTTCCGCCGGCAAAATCGAAAGCGCGTCCGTTCCAAACATCCGCTCCGCCCCGGCTCCGAAAAGGCGGGCGGCTGCGTGATTCCAGGTTCGAATGCGCAGGGCCTGGTCCGTGGCAATCAGCGCAACGCCGATGTTCTCGCAGAGATCGCGAAAGTAGTTCTCGCCGATGAACAACTGCTGCTCTGTGGCCGAGTTTGTGCTCATGGCCATACCCGAACGGCCCTCGTCCGCGCTAAACCCGCTTCTAGCCGGCTCCGCCGGTGGCCGTCATCTGAATCGTACCCGGACTCAGGAATAAGAGAGTCTCGAACCTCTCACCCGCGCGTCCGCCCGACAAGAAGCGGTTTCCCATCAGGTAGGGATTCGCGCCTGTTTCGCCGAGCCCAACCACCAGAAACTCGCCCGAGGCCAGTGAGACCGTCGGGCGAAGCTCGTCAAAAGTATATCGCTCCAAGGCTGGAACTTCGCGAATGGCCCCGTCGATTCGTTCCCAGGTCATCACGCCCATGTCCCGTCGCACTTCGAAGGTCAGGCGAAGATCGACCGTGCGATCGGCCTCAGGGCGCACGTCATAGTCCAGAATCAAAAGCTTGTCGCCGCCGCTGACCGTTCGGCCGGTCAGGCGATTGTCCCGGCCATAAATGAAGATCGGCTCGTTTTCGCCGGCGGTGAACAACTGAATGGAAACAGGGGCACCAGCCTGAGCGACCATCCGCTGCTCTTCAGGTCGAACACGGGCCGTAGCGAGCAGCGCCCGAATGGCGGGCCAGGATTGCGGCGAACCCACGCCGACTCGCAGGCCGTTCTTGGCCAGCAGCACGGCCAGATCCGGCTCGACGCGAAGCTCATCGACATGATTCCAGATCTTCCGCGCATCACGAACGTCATCGTACGGAAGCTCGATGCGAACCATGTCGAAGGCCAGAAAAACAACCTGCATCGTCGGCCCGGAGACGGCGCTTCGCCCTGACGTGCTGCCAAACGGCGAATCGGCGGCGGCGCTCGACGTGGGTGATGTAGGCTCCGGAGTCGATTGTGCCCCGCCAAGCCAGGTCGGCGTTGAGGCGCACCCGCACGCAAGCAGAAGGAAAGTGAACTTCGTGATGGGTTTCAACTGGAACATAGGCACGAGTTTCGAAGTATAGGATGCAACACGGGCCGGTCAATCTTTCGACGCTGTGGTCCCACCGTTCAGGTGCCCCTCCAAGAGTGCCCCTAATCCCCGTCGGCTTGCCAACAGAATCCGGATGCGCCCGCACCGTTCTACTTCGACCAGTCCTCTTCCAACAGAACGTAATCCGTCGTCTTCATTCCCAGCCGCGCGTATGTTTTCAGCGCGTGAGCATTCTCGTGATGGGCATAAAGCCGTAGCCCGCACACATCCCCGCGACGTACCGCTTCATCGCGGATGTGGGCGTGCAACGCCCCAAAGACGCCACGGCAACGGTACTCGGGGGCGACATAGACACTTTGGATCCACCAGAAGAATCCATTCCGCCAGTCGCTCCACTCGACGGTCACCATGGTCTGGCCCGCAGGCACTATCCGCGGGGAGGAAGGATCCGCCGAGGGATTCTCGTCCACCTCGGCGATGAAATACCGTGCCCGATCGGGATCACTCAGGGCGGCGGCCACTCCCGCCCGGGCTACCTCCGAAAGCAGTTCCTTTCCCTCGGTCTCGCGAGCCATCGCCCGGTTGTACCGGGCGATCGTTTCGGCATCTGGGGGCCCGGCCGCCCGGACCATCACCGAGGGCGAAATTCGACTTTTCACGGGGTCCATGAAGACTTGGTACCGGCCGGCCGGGAAAACCGCAATGGCGGCCTGCCGGGGCCGGGACGGGGCTCTGTCATATTGGCATTCTATCGGACGCTAATCACCGTCCCCTGCCAAGCTGGCAGCGAGGCACCGAGGGATTCTCCAAGGGTCAAACACGCCGTAAGTCCTTGCAGAATAAGGACTTACGTTCAAATTGGCCAATCGCGGCAGGCTGGTCCGCCGAATGCAAAGGAACCCGTGTCTAGCGGTGCGCCTCCCGGCCAACCGGCCGAAACGGGGCGTGTCGCAGTTTCGCACGCAAACGAAAGACTTGCTTAGGAGAGAAAGCATGGCGGTCAAGCAACTGGCCTACGAGCAGGAAGCCCGAAAGTCGCTTTGGAAAGGCGTTGAAAAGCTCACCAACGCCGTCAAGGCCACCATGGGGCCCCGTGGGCGTAACGCGGTTCTCGATAAAGGATGGGGTGCTCCCACTGTTACGAAGGACGGGGTCACCGTTGCCGAAGAGGTCGAGCTCGCCGACAAGTATGAGAATCTCGGGGCCCAATTGGTCAAAGAGGCGGCCAGCAAGACCAGCGAGGTCGCGGGCGACGGAACCACGACGGCCACTGTCCTCGCCGAGGCCATATTTGAGGCCGGCCTCAAGAACATCGCCGCCGGGGCCAACGCCAACGCACTGAACCGCGGAATCGCCAAGGCGGTCCGGGTGGTCGTTGAAGAACTCACCAGCATGTCCCGCCCGGTGAAGGTCAACAAGCGAGACGACATCGTCAACGTCGCCAAGATTTCGGCAAACAATGACGAAACCATCGGCAATCTTCTGGCCGACTGCTTCGAGAAGGTCGGACGCGACGGCGTCATCACCGTCGATGAAGGAAAATCATCCGAGACCAACGTCGAAGTGGTCGAGGGTATGCAATTCGACCGCGGCTTCCTTTCGCCGCACTTCGTCACCGACCAGCAGTCCATCGAAGTTGTCCTCGACAAGCCCTTTATCCTGGTTCACGAAGACAAGATCAGCAGCGTGCCCAAGCTGGTGCCGCTTCTGGAAAAGGTGGCCAAGGCCAAGCGCCCGCTTCTGATCATCGCCGAAGACATCGAGGGCGAAGCCCTGGCCACGCTGGTGGTCAATAAGCTGCGGGGCATCTTGCAGGTGTGCGCCGTTAAGGCCCCCGGCTATGGCGATCGCCGCAAGTCCATGCTAGAAGACATTGCCATTCTCACTGGCGCGACCGCCATCATGAAGGATATCGGCCTCGACCTCGAAGGCGTCTCAGTCAAGGAACTGGGCCAGGCGAAGAAGGTTCGAATCGACGCAAACAACACCACCATTATCGAAGGCGCGGGCTCCACCGACGCCATTCAGTCAAGAATCAAGCAGATCAGCAGCGAGATTGCCGGCACGACTTCCGATTACGATCGGGAGAAGTTGGAGGAGCGCCGTGCAAAGCTTGCCGGCGGCGTTGCCCAGATCAACGTCGGCGCGGCCACCGAAACAGAACTCAAGGAGAAGAAAGCCCGCATCGAAGACGCCCTGCACGCCACCCGGGCCGCCATCGAAGAGGGCATTGTTCCCGGCGGCGGCGTGGCCCTGATTCGCTGCATCGGCGCGCTCGAAAAGCTGAAGTATCCAGGCGACGAACAGACCGGCGTGGCCATCATTCGCGAAGCCCTCACCGCTCCGCTTCGACAGATCGCCGAAAATGCCGGCTATACGCCCGGCGTCGTGCTTCACAAGGTGCTGGACAAGAGCGGACCGTTCGGATTCAACGCCGACACGGGCGAATACGGCGACCTCCTGAAAGACGGCGTGATCGATCCGACCAAGGTCGTCCGATCCGCCCTGGAAAACGGCAGCAGCGTAGCCCGCGTGCTCCTGAGCACCGAGGTCTGCATCACCGAGCGGCCCAAGGGCAAGGACGACGCACCCGACATGCCCGGCGGCGGCATGGACGAGGACATGGACTACTAGAAGAATGCGGAATGGCGAATGCGCAATGCTGAATGAACAGAGCGGCCATCCTGCATTCCGAACCGTGACCCAAAGGAAGTGCGAACAGAACCGCGACCGCTAGGGAGCGGAGTAAAATCGGCAATAAACACGAAACCCAATAAGCCTCACGAGGAGCTTGTACTCATGGCAACTGCAACCGCAACGAAGTCGAAAACCAAAATCAAGTTTCGCCCGATGGACGATCGCATTCTGATCGAACCTGTCGAGGCCGACGAGCGCACCGCGGGCGGGATTGTCCTGCCCGACACCGCCCGCGAGAAACCGCAGCGCGGCACGGTCGTAGCAGTCGGCCCCGGCAAGCTGCTCGACAGCGGCAAGCGCGGGGAGATGAGCGTGAAGATCGGCGATGAAGTCTTCTACGGCAAGTACTCGG
>JBGTDB010000122.1:0-7357 GCA_041748515.1 Phycisphaerae bacterium | reverse complement strand
TTCAACCAGGGCGGGTTCAGAAAGAATCCGGCCTACTTCCTCATTTCCCGATTTCGTGCAACGCCCGTTCAAGTCCTGGAACGGGGCGGCGACTGCGCGGACAAGTCGCGCCTTCTCTGGTCGCTCCTCCGGCGCATCGACATCCCGGCCACGATGGCCATGTGTTTCGACCCACAAACCCGCGCGCCCGTCCATACAGTTGTCGAGGCCCGGATCGGCCCAACCGGCGAAGCCGGTTTAAGTCGGGCGATGCCCGCCGGCGAAGCCGGTATGAGTCGGGCGTTGTCCTCCGAATTCATGGTCGCCGACCCGGTTTACAATCTCACGTTCCCCAAGCCCAACGCCTCGGGTTACTTCGGTTTGCTTGAATTGCGCCAGGATCCCACCATTCTTCAGAATCGGTTGACCGCTCTTTCGGCTCGGCGGCCGCGGGGGGCGCCCATTCACGCCTACCGCGGCGAATCGGCCGTTTACGATCATGCAAGCACCCTCAATTGGAACAAGAATGCCGCCCTGCGCGCGGCGTTCTCGATCGGTCACGCCGTCCGGGGGGAGCAGATATATCGAATGCGACGGCCCACCGTGCTCGAAGAACCACAACTTGCGGCAGGGCTGATTTTCTTCATCGGATCGCTGGTTTCCGCGGCCGGGTTCGCCATAGCCGGGCAAGGGGCCCGGCAGGAAATCCGAGCGCAGGGTCAAAGCCCGGTGACATCCGCACCGGCCCGCGGGCTGGCGCCCACGGCTCGGAGGAGGCCACCGACACCGCAGATTGGCGTAAACCTGCCCCCGGTCTCTGTCGAGGGGAACGCCTGACGAGCATGTGGCCTCTAAAGACCATTTTCTATTCGGCGTTTTTCTTCGGAGCCTGCGTGGCGGCGCTCATCAATCCCATCTGGGGAGTGGTGAATTACGTCGTCGCGTACCAGACCGACCCGACACAGACGTGGTGGGGCATACCGCTGGCCGGGCTGGGCATTCGGTTCTCACTGGTCGCGGCCCTGTTCACGATGATCGGCATGTTGATCAGCCGCCATCGCCTGCCCGTTGTGCCGTCCTTTTCGTGGTGGGAGATGGGCGTATTCGCCCTTTTCCTAATCGCGGCCGTCGGCACTGTTACCGGCGTCGAGTACGGCCCGGCCGCGCGGCATGAGTTTGAGAAACTCTGGAAGGTACTCTTATTCACGATCGTGTTCGGGCGGGTTGTCGCCAGCCGCCGGAATCTGCAAATCGTGCTGTGGACGTTCGTGGGGGGCTGCATCTACATCGGACATGAGGCGCTCAACGCGCCGCCGCGTGCGTTTGTGATGGGCCGCCTGGAAATGATCGGGGCGACCGATTTCTCGACGACCTCCGGTGCGGCCGCCTACCTCAGCGCCATGTTGCCGCTGGTCGGAACCGTGTTTCTGATTACGCCGCAATGGCGGTGGAAGATCATCGCCGCGGTTTCCGGAGTACTAACGGTCAATACCATCGTCATGTGTCGCACGCGATCGGCGTTTATCGGCTTGCTGGCCGGTTTGCTGGTGGCCTTTCTGGCCGCGCCGCGCGTGCGGCGGTATCGACTTCATGCCGTGATCATTGCGGCGGGCATCGGCAGTTTCGCCCTGACCGACGATCACTTCTGGACCCGCATGAACACGATCGCCGACAAACAAGCCTGGGAAAGCGACATGGCCACGGTTACGCGGCGCGAAATCTGGGCGGCGTCGATCAAGGTGCTGGCCGATTATCCGCACGGCATCGGGGCGGGAAATTTCCCGCGAGTAATCGGAAAATACGATCCGCGACATCATAAACGCTCGACGCACAACTCGATTGTCGTGTGCTTTGTCGAACTGGGCCTTCAGGGCGGCATCGTTTTTCTCTGCCTTCTTGGCGGCGCGCTTTACATGATCTACGACGCCATGAGGCGGGCCGACGAGACCGACGACCCGTTGCGAACCAAGTTGATCGCCTATGGGATTCTTATTTCGCTGGTGACTTACCTCGTCACAGCGATGGGAACGCAGCGGTTTTATTGCGAATCGTTCTGGTGGATCATGGTCCTGCCGCTGGTGCTGCATCGGATTGTCGTGGTCGAAACGTGCCAACAGAGCACGGCCGTGGAATTGACGCCGCTGCCGCAGCTAATCATCGCGGATCCCCTGCCGGGCCCAAGGTATGCAAGCTAAGCGCGTGGTCTTACACGTCCTGGACTCTCTGCGATGCGGCGGAACCGAGCGTACGCTGATCGAACTGCTGCGCGGTTTCGATGAATGCGATCGAGAATCCTCGCCAGACTCAAACAACGGATCGGCTTTCCAAGGTTCGAAGGAAAAGCCGGACACGGTCAGAACCTTAGAAGCCGCATCCGTTCTCGGGAATGTTCAACACTTTGAGCATCGTGTTGTGACCATTCGAGGCGCGGGCGAATTGGCGACGCAATTGCCCGAAGGCGTCGCGTGTAGGGCAATCGGAGTCAACGGAAGAAGCCACACAAGCGGAATACGCCTCGGGTGGATAGCGCGCCGATGGCAAGCGAGTCTCCTGCATGCGCGCGGCGTCGGATGCTGGTCGGATGCGGTGGTGGCCAAGACGATGAATCCGTTCATTGGTCTCATCCTTGGTTTTCACGGTTCGACGCATCTGCTCGGATTCGGCACAAGACACCGAGCTCTCGCCCGAGCCGCCCTGCTCCTCGGCGCAAGATTCACCACAGTTGGTCGAGCCGGCGCGGAGATCCTGAGTTGCGACCCGGCAGCGCCGGGGTTAAGGGGGCTGTGCCCCCTGGGCGTGCCATCGAATCGAATCGACGTTCTGGAAAATGGCGTACGACTGGATCGGTTCGGCAAGGCGTCCCATTTTCGAGAGTCAACGAGGCGTGATCTGAATTTTGAACCGAAGCACTTTGTCGTTGGGACCGTCGGATCGCTGACGAAAATCAAACGACAGGACCTGCTACTTAAGTCACTGGCCATGCTCAGATCCGAGTTTCCCGACGTGCGTTTGCTTCTGGTTGGCGAAGGGCCGGAGCGGCACGCTCTGGAGGCCGTTGCCGCCGATCACGGAATCGCCGATGCCGTGCGCTTTACCGGCCGTCGCGACGACGTTCCGGCCATGCTCGCAGGCATGGATGCTTTCGTTTGCTCCAGTGATTCGGAATGCATGAGCAACGCAATCCTGGAGGCGATGGCCGCCGGGCTGCCCATCGTGGCCACAAGTGTCGGCGAGAACGCCCGCGTCATTCGTAACGCCATCGACGGGATTACGATCCGGCCGGGGTCCGATCTCGATATGGCCAAGGCCTTGAGAACTCTCTTTTGCGACCCCGACCTGCGTCGCCGCCTGGCCGCTTCCGCCGCGGCCAGAGCGTACGCATTTGACATCCGTCTGACTGTGATGAACTACAAACAATTCTATACAAGTCTTATCGACGGCCGGCCCGCTTCTGCCCCACAGCATGGATTGCCCGATTCCTTCGGGCAACCTGTTCCTCAGCACGATCCGCCGATGACCCGAGATCCGGAGTTCGTGGCGGGATAGATTGCCTAACCCACCGGACGCCGCCCGTATCGCCCCTGCCGCTGGCCAAATGGCAGCCTTTCGGTTCGCATGGTCGTACGGCGCGGCTGTTTGAAGGGGTGGCCGACTCACGATATATTGATCGGTGTCAAGGGTGGCCGAGGGGTCGGCCTGGGAGAGTATGCCGCCGTCGGCCGACCTGTCCCGAAGCGGCTTCACCAGGAATGTGTGCTCATGGACTTTAAACTGATCATGTTCCGGGAGGATGGCTCGCGTCGCGACTTTGCGCTGCCGAAGGGAATCACCACGATCGGCCGAAAGGACGATTGCACCATTCGAATCCCGCTGGGCACCGTCTCACGTCGCCATGCCGAGCTGGTTGTTGAATCAGGTAACGCGATCATTCGAGACCTCGGCGCGGCCAACGGCACGTTCCTCAACAATCGCCGCGTCACCGAAGACGACGTCGAAGCGGGCGATCAGATCGTGATCGGCCCGGTGGTCTTTACTGTCCAGATCAATGGCAAGCCGACCGACGACGAAATCATCCGCATTCGCACCAAGGTCGCCCAGGGTCAAGCCAAAGGCGCCGGCACCGCCCGAGTCGGTACCTCTAAGCACGTCTACATGTCCGACGAAGAGGTCGATCCGATTTCGGCACTCGAGGCTTTGGCCTCCAGCGCTGACCAGACGGCCATCGATCCGGAGGAGGACGAAGCATAGGCAGGTGCGGGGTTCAGATTTCGTGGTAATTCCTTCGCCGCGGCAATCGGCGACAAGGATCGCATTATGAAGGCCGACCCGTTGGAACTTCCGCCGGCGGACGATCGCGCAGGACCAATCATGCCGAAGCGGCGAAGTCCGCTGCTGCCAACTCTTGTTGTTCTTTGCATCGCCGCAATCGGCCTCTTCTGCTTCATCGCGGTGATCGCCGACATGCGTCGGGTCAACAACGCCCGCCGCCAGGCAGCCGAGCAGGCCCGCCACTACACCGAGCGCATGCACGGATCGAAAACGCTTCCGCTGAACCTGGAGCCGGTCATTCCGCCAGCCCAGGCCGCGAAGCTCATCGGATTCGAATGGATTTCAACCGGCCAGGCTATGGACCTGCGTCAAAGCGACGATGCACCAATTGTCGCCTGGACGGCGCCCGTGTTTAGACTTTTCGGGGCCAATGGCCACGCCGTTGTCGTGTTTCGCGACGGCCGGTTCGACTCCGAATGGATGAGCGTCACGGCGCTGGAAGAAGCCGTGGCGAATCAGAATAATCGGCTCGAACAACTTCGGTCGCGCTGACAAAGCTGGCGGATTCGGGTGGACGGCGTTCGATTCGTCAGACACGGGCAAGCTCGCGGGCCTCGGCCTCGGCGGCGAGGAACCGATCGGTATAGCGCTCATCCACCTGGCGGCACACGCGCGTGGCCAGCTCGCCGATGCGCTCAAAGTCGGGATCGCCGCCGCTTCGATCGAGAAACTCACCGGCGAGGATGACCAGTCGCAGCAGGTACCGCAAAACCAAACCCTCGTTCTTTACCAAATCGCGGGCCCGCACAAACTTGTAGAAATCGCACTCCTGGTCGAAGACACCTCCCCCGATCCACTTGGGCTGGATCATGACGTCCTCGGGCGTTTCCAGCCGGGCATCGAACAGGGCCTTGAGCATCTCCGGCAGCGACAACGGGCGCGGCTCGCGCTTTTCCTCCCAGTAGTCCTCGCCTTCATCTTCATTCGGCGGCGGGATCAGCTTCCCCTCCTCGCTCAGCAGGGCGACACCCATTTGCAGAAGCGTCGGCTGCAACGATTCAATTTGAAGCGGCCCGGGCGTCAGTTCATACGGCAGCCGAACAGCATTCTGAATCGCCGGCGGCACGGAAAGCACGGATTCCAGAGCCTGAAGTTTCTCCGAAAAGTCCGCCCGCCGAAGCTGCTCGGTCAAAAACGCGCCGTAAAGCGGATCGACGCTGCGATGGACCAGCAGGTCGTAAATGCCCGGATTGAGCGTCACGTGTTCACCGTCCTCGGCCCGGGTGAGAAAGCCGAACTTCGCAAGGTTGGCGATCATTCGGTCGAGCTGGTCCTGCATTCCGGTGATGCGATCCGGTGAGGTGAACCGCTTGGTGAGAAACGCGCGCACGTCGCGCAGCGTGCCGGTATTGGTCAGCAGGAATATCAACACGTTGTAGGGAATCATCGACCGGCTGTAGAGCTTGGCGGGGCCGGCCTTGATGAGCGATTGAAACTGCCCTTCGGTCCAGTACTGCTCGGTCTTGCGCCGCGAAGGCTTCTTGCGCTCCAAGTCCTTGCGGGCCCGCATGATCCCCGGATCCTTCGAATTGGGGTCGATCTGCTCGTACTTTTTCTTCCACTTGACGATCTTCACGTCGTCCTCGTGGGCGAGAGAATAGACGTAGCCGGTTTTGTCGAACTGAGGACGACCGGCCCGCCCGAACATCTGGTGGGCCGACGACGGCGGCACCAGCTTCTTCTCGCCCGGCTTGCCGTGCATGAGCGTGGACAGCACCACCGACCGTGCGGGAAGATTGATTCCCGCGGCCAGCGTCTCGGTGCAGACGACAAACGGCACAAGCTTGCGGAGAAAGAGTTCCTCGACCAGCTCCTTGTACTTCGGGAGGATTCCCGCGTGGTGTACGGCCACCCCGCGAATGAGCATCTGCTTGAGCTTGATCCCCGCTCCCTGGGTCAGATCGATTTCGCCGAGGCGCTGCTCAATTTCGGCGCGGGTCGGCGGATCGATCAGGCTGACGCCCTTGAGCCGCTCGGCCACCTCCCAGCACTCGTCGCGATTGAAGCAGAATACCAGCGCCGGCGAGCGGTTGGTCGCGTCGTCGCGCGAAACCATTTCGGGCAGGTGCTCGGTCAGCAGCTTGTCTCCCACCCAGACGAACTCGAGCGGCACCCGCCGTTCGTCGGTTCGCACGAGCGAGACCGCGCGGCCGTGCTCGTCGTGGAGCCAGCGTACAAACTCAGGGGCGTTGCCCACCGTGGCCGAAAGGAGCATGACCCGGATGTGCTTGGGCAGGAGCACCAGCGACAGCTCCCATACGATTCCCCTTTCGAAATCGTTGAAATAGTGGAACTCGTCCATGACCACGGCGTCGGTCTCGGCCAGGGCCGGTTCGCCGCTTATGAGATGGTTCAGCAGAATTTCGGCCACCACGACCCGCACCGGAGCGTCGGCATTCTCGCGGCGATTGCCGGTGATCAGCCCCACGTTGCTCGGCGGAAACCCCCATTTCGCGGCCTTGTCCTGAAACTCGCGGAATTTCTGGTCCGTCAGGGCGATCAGCGGCGTGGTGTAGTAGAGCCGCCGGCCGGTGTAGAGGGCCTCGAAGATGGCGGCCTCGGCAATGAGGGTCTTGCCCATCCCGGTCGGCGCGGAGACCAGCACCCCGCCCTCGGCCTCGAACCAGGCGAGAAGGGCTTCCTCCTGAAACGGATAAAGATCAAACTCGAGCGATTCGAGAAACCGCGAGCAAACTTCTTCTCGGCTCATGCCCGCATCGTAGGCCGATTCTCAAAACGCGGCCAGCCGAGGACACGAGGCTGGCCCCCCCGATCGGCCGGGAAGTGCATTGATCACTCCGAGCCGCACACAGGCGGGCCGTGTGGCGGAAGCCAGCAGCTTGACAATCGGCGTTACGCGCTCCGGCCTGAATAAGAACAAGATTCGCCGAGCTTGACGGCTGACTATTTATTCAGGACGACGATCCGGGCGGCGTGATGCGGACTTACGGCCGGGGCGATATCCCGCGCCGGGCATGCGACGCCGCGAATGAACGTAATCGCCGCCTGCATCGGCGTCCGATGGTCGGCCTGGGCCGCGTGCATCTCG
>JBGTDB010000121.1:0-4087 GCA_041748515.1 Phycisphaerae bacterium | reverse complement strand
TTCCTTCCCTTTCGTGCAGGGAAAACTGCGAACGTCGAACTTAGTCCAAGCCTAGTCCCTTTGCCGCAATTCAAATCGGCCTCGCAATGTGTTGAATGAATCGTTGTCCTTCCCGCGACCGCCGCCGGTGAAGGTTAGCGTGAACGTCCGTCCGTCGTCGCTGAGCCACTTCGGCGCGAAGGCGAGAAAGAAGACGTTGAAGTTCCAGTCGAGATCGCTGCCTTTGCGGATCTCGCCAAACCGGTCGTCCCGGGTCCAGTACTTGACCGTCGTCCACGGTCCCCATGGCTCCGGCGCATCGAAGATGCCAAGCAGATTATCGACGTGCGAGTGGGTATGTTCGGTGGCAAGCAGATAGCGGCTCAGCCCGGGATTGTAGCTGGCGCTGAGACACCACCCGGTTCCGTTGGCATCCTCGAACACGGGCTGCTTTTCATTAAGATCACCCCACTTCGGTTCGCCATCATGCATCCCTGCGAACCACGCGTAGTGATCCCGGCCGGCGAACAGGCGATCCTTGTGGACACGGGCCAGGAACACGGCTCCAGGCTTGTGAACGTTCAGGCCGAAGCTCAACTGGGTGATATCCGTACTCTGGGGCCGGATGAAGTAGGAATAGACATACTCGTCCCGGGCGCCGTCGTTGTCCTTGCCGAAGTTCAGAAACGTGGAGACGATCAGGTCGTCCTCTACCTGCCATCGCCAGTCGGCCTTGGTCCAGCTGGCGCCGTGGTCCGTTGAGCGGGCCAATTCGATGTAGCGGTAATGGTCGCGCGGTCCTCCCGTGTCCGGGACATCGGGGACGATCCAGGAGTAGAGGGCGCCGTCCACACTGATGGTGCCCCAGCTTTTTCCGTCGAACTGCGCCGGGTTTTCCGGGTCCTTCCCGCCCCACACGTTATAGCCCTTCCAGTCGCTTGCGTCCCCTTCGATGCGGGCGAAGCCGAGCCCGACCCGGCCGTCGCTGTTCGTGCCACCGAAGCCTCCGCCGTCGCCCCACCATCCGTACTGATTGTCGTCATCCGCCCACGTGAGTTGGAAGTTGTCGCTTCCCGGCGCGCCTCGCCGGTGCGTGGACCAGTCGAGACTAAAATCGATAATGACCGGACTGGGAGGATAGGGTGCTTCATGATGCTCCCGGATTTCCTGGCTGATTGTCTCGTGCCTGGTGCTCTCAATGAACCCGATCGAGAACTGCTGCGGGACACTCTCAAGGAACTTGTCCAATCCGCGCCGGCCGAAACCAAACACCGTCATCTTCTGCTGCATCTGGTAGAAGTAATCGGGATGCTCGTCGTCTTCGTGGTGGTACACGTACAGTACGCGATTAAGCCGCTTGTCGCCGAAGGCGATCCAAGTTGGCGAAGGGATATGCCCCTCGTAACGTTTTGTGAGCGGTTGAGGGTTCTGAATCGCGGAGGTGATCCACCAATCGTCATCGTCGTACTGGCCGCCAGGGATCCCCTCGTATAGCACCCAGTACTTTCTGTCCGGCGGCATGCGGGTCATGGTGAAGGTGCAGTGCGTGGGAAAGAAGTCGTATTGGCAGCCCCACAACCCATTGCCCGATTCGGCGGTGATGGTCACCCGGTCGTTGGAGACGTGCCGCACCTTCGTGATCGAGCGATCGGTGGCGGCGTTGGTCGCATGAAAGTAGTTACCGGCTTCTTTGTAGACGGCATTGGGGAAACCTCGCCATTCCCCAGCGGCACCACTACCCGGTTCGGGATGGAAGCCGATCCAGTCGTTGCCATCCTGATCCTCCATCCGAGAAAAGCCCGCACCCACCTTGTCCAGCCAGTAGGTTGCAATCGGCGTGCTGATCTTGAAGCATTCCAAGTTGCCCGACGTTTCGTCGATCGCATGCTCATCAAGCGTCAGCGGACCATCCGCTCGAGCCAATGGCGTCAACGCCAGTAAACACAGCGTCGCCGCGCAGACTGTCCAACCTGACAAAGGATTGCTAATTCTATAAAGGTTCATTTTATTTTTTCTTATAAGTCGAGTGGGAACCTTCTCCGCCGGTTGTGGCGAAAAACTCCACCAAATCCCGCAGCTGGTCCAAACTGAGTCGCTTTGCGTAGTCATCGGGCATGGCCGACCGCGCGCGCCGCCGCGCCTCGATGCTGGCCTTGACCACCTTCACACGTTTTCCTTCCGCTGTTACCAGTACAAGCTGGTCTTCCATTTCTGTCTCAACGCGGCCGGTCACGACTCCGCCATCATCCGTCACAACCATTTCCTGAATGTAGGTCTCATCGATTTCCTTGTTCGGGAACAAAATCGAATCGAGAATGTGTTCTCGTGACCGTTTGGCACCGATCTCCGTTAGCGGCGGACCCACGTCGCTACCCATGTTCTGGTACTGATGACATTTCAAGCAGGCCAGCCCGTCATTTTCAAGAAAAATTTGCCGACCTCGCTCGGCATTCCCACCGTGCGTCGCCGTCGCATAAGAGGCCAGGTCCAGGGATCTCGTTTCGTCCAGCATTGCAGGCGCTGTATCGACACCCGAAGCGTCTGGGGGCGTGCTTGACGAGCCCGCGACGAGTGGCGCCGCAGCGTCGTTGCCGAGATAGCGAATCCGCCGTAGATCGGTGTATTCGCCATATTCGCGCACCGTGTAGTAGAGGTGACCGTCGGGCCCGATTTCGGCTGCCACCGGGCCGATGTCCACACCCTCGCCGCCGCGGTAGACCAGCCCGGTCGCGAAGGGGACTTTCTTGGGCCGTTTTTCGCCGCCCACGATGCGGATGATCTCCCCGCTTTTGGGCATCCAGTTGACAGCCAGAGCGTTGTGCCAATACTCCTTAGGCCAAGTTCCCCCGCGCGGGTACCAGCAGGCCCAGGTCGTCCCGCCGTTCGCCATTTTGGTGTTGATCCATTCGGGAACCCGTTTGCCCAATTCGCTGGGGCCACCGTGGCCGTAGTGCGCACCTTGCGTCAACCGGAACATGCCCGCTTTATCTCGCCCCGTGAAGCCGTTGATATAAACATCGCCGCTGACGGGATGGCGTGAAAGACACGTCGGATTGCGTTGTCCTACGCCGACGATTGCCCGCAGATCGCCTTCCAATTCGTGATACCAGACATTGTCGCTGGGAATCGATCCGTCGCGGTTCAAACGTACGATCTTTCCCGCGAAGCCACGCAGGTCTGTCGCCGTTTCCTCCCTCCAACCATCGCCGAAACTGACATACAGCTTTCCATCCCCGCCCACGACGACACCACCGCCGTTATGTGCGTCCGGTTGGGCGCCGTCGGCAAAGAAGGGGCACGTGAACAAACGCTCCTCAGAGCCGTCAGACCGATTCGGATTGTCCTTGGATTGCTGGACGCGCACGATGCGGTAGCCACGGCGATCCTCATCATGCATGTAGGTCGCATAGATCACACCGTTTGTCTCGAATTCCGGATCGAAGTCGAATGACCGCAGCGTTCCCCGACGCGCCGTTTCGCTCGCGGGATTGGAATCGGGGGTATCAAATCGGTGGAACGGCTCGGGCAGCAACGTCCATTGATCGCTGCCGCGATCGTAGGTCAGCACGCGAATCCAACCTCGTCGCCATTCGGTTATGAACATCCGCCCGTCCGGAGCGAATCGCAAGCAGTAGAGTCCTTTGATATCGGTGTCGCCGCCACTGAAGACGAGTTCATCCACGAACCCGGGCGGGACTTCGCCTGCGCCGGTCGAAACAGCGGTCAGCGCGATCGCGATGGCCAGCATCCCTCCCCACGTCGCAGCAAGGAAAGACCGCCGGCGTGACAGCAACGATGTATGGCGATTCCCGCAACGGACAACATGGCCGAAGTGCTTCGGTTTCAACTGTCTAAAATCAATCATTATAATGGCGGGCGTCTAAAGCTTCCGATCAGGCCTGCAATGAATCTTTACTGACTTGGCATCTTGCGGACCTGAATATCCTTAAGGCGAATCTTCATCGGCGGTCCCCGGTGGAGTTGATAGCCGATCAATCCGCTGTCGCGACGTTTAGCTTCATGCTCATCAATCCCGATCGCCAGCACATGTCCATTGACAAGGTGTACGAACGTCTTCCCTTCGGCGATGACGACCATTTCATTCCAG
>JBGTDB010000120.1:0-2110 GCA_041748515.1 Phycisphaerae bacterium | reverse complement strand
CCCGGCTTGGCGGTCCAACGCGATGATGGTGCGGGTCGCCAGGGCGATCCGGTTTTGCTCATCCACGTCGCACACGTTCTGCCAGAGCACCTTGGGCACTACGCCAAACATGGCCCCGCCGTCGAGGCGAAACGTTCCATTTACCACCGACATCAGCTCGAATCGGCCGATCCTGATCATGTTTCAAAGTCTACTGTCATTCAATGGCGGAAGCAGCCCCGCCAACGACCCAATTAGCTCGGACTACTGGGATGAGGGCGGACGATCAGATTGCCGTCTGCCGCGTCGAACGTTAAGCTCGGCCTGTGGAATGACGCGAACTGCCATGACAGAATCCGCACCGACGATCGAACCAACAGCACCGTCCGGTCCGACGCCCGGCTCGCCAGCGGCTGAAGATTCCGTTGGGTCGCCGTTGAATGAAAAGCCTCTAACTCTTTGGGAGAGAGCTTCCTTTTCGCTTGCCCACGGGGCGGCCGCCATGCTCTTGAAATTGCTTGGTCTGAAAGGGTTGTACCGTTTTGCCCGGGCGATGGGGACGGTCGAATGGGCGATCAACTACAAGCGGCGTCGCCGCTTTCGGCGATCTTTAGAGCAGGTTTTGCAGGAGCGGCCGTCGCCGCGCGATCGTCGCCGATTCACACGCGCGCATTTCATGCAAACCCGGTGCGACAAGATTTTTTATCTGGTTTTCGATTGCATTCCGCGCGACCGGGCGAAATCCCTGTTTTCGATAGGCAACAAGGCGCTTCTGGACGAGGCGATAGGCCCTGGTCGGGGAGTCTATGTGGCCATGTCTCATCACGGCACGATCCACGTTGCCGGATTGCTGATGGCTCTGAGCGGTTATCGCGTGGCCGGCGTGCGCGAGCGAAATGAGAGCGGGCTTCGGCGCTTCGTGCAATCGCGACTTGATCGAAAGCATCCTGATTTTCATCGGGCACGAATCATATTTGCCGATGCGTTTCCTCGGGAGATCTTCCGGTGCCTCAAGGACGGATTCCTGATCGGAAGCATGATGGACGTGCGTCGTAAGCATCACCCGAACCAGCGCACCGAGACGGTGACGGTCTTCGGGGAGGATCGGCAGTTTCTTTCCGGGCCGATGCGCGTTGCCCTGCGCTCTCGCGTGGCGACATTGCAGGGATTCGTCGTTCCCGATCGAGATTTTCGCTATTCACTGGAGATCGTCGATTATCTGCTGCGGCCCGATGCTGCCGGCGACGAGGATGCGCTCGTAGCCGAAGCCATGCGACTCTATGCGACCAATGTTGAGCGGTTCGTTAGGGCGACTCCTCACCTCCTGTCACGAATTTGAATGGAGCATTTTTGCCGATTCCTCGAGGGGGCTTTCGCATTGGGAGGCATGTCGCATCGTTGGGGGGCCCAACAGAAATGCCCACGAACTTGACTTCGGCTACATGTCCAGTAACGTAGGGTCTGCGGGGACGTAGCTCAGTTGGGAGAGCGTCGCGTTCGCAATGCGAAGGTCGAGGGTTCAAATCCCTTCGTCTCCAATGATCGTAAGTCTCGCCGAATTCGATAGTTACTTATTCCTGCCTGAATCGGGCAGCACGGCGGAAGACTCCATTTCCGAGAGAAGCAGAACACCCTCCGGCAGAGGCAGGCACTGAGGATGTCATGGATGAATTCCTCGGTTTCTTTGGTGAGAGCCGCGACGGCCAACCAGGTGGAAACCAGCGAGGTTGCGATGCGACGTTATTTGCCCGTTTCCTCGTACTTCGCCTGCCAGGATTCGGCCAGGGCCTGATGGGCTTCGATTCGCGATTCGGCGTGCCAGCTCGTGTAGAGTTGAATGAGCGCCATGTAGGTTTTTCTCGTCTGGGCGTGACGTTCGCCCAATTGAGCGACAAGCACAGGTATGGCCTCATTCAAAGTTTTTTCGGCCTGCTCATAGGCCCCTTCGCGGATTTGCACGAGCCCGAGCTTGGTCAGGTAGGCTCCAAGAAGCCATTGTCCCGCGAGCCTTTCACGGGCATAAGCAAGGCCTTCCCGGAGCAGGTCGCCGGCTTCGTCCGTCCGACCCAAGTCGATTAAGACCGCCGAGAGATTGTTAATTGACCGGATTGTTTCGGTATGGTGCAGGCCC
>JBGTDB010000119.1:0-3659 GCA_041748515.1 Phycisphaerae bacterium | reverse complement strand
GCCGATCCACGTTTCATCCGATTCGACGATTCCCGATAATTTCGTGTTGTCGGTGTCGGTCATCGCGAACCGGATTCGGTGCATCATAAACAGGGCCGATTTATAGCTAAGGCCGGTGTGCCGTTTGATTTCAAGGGCGCTCGCGCCTTTCTTCGACGTGCAGGCACGCCAGAACGCATAGCACCAGTGACGCATCGGAATTCGGGAATCCTCAAATACCGTCCCGATTCGCACCGTGTACTGCTTCTTGCATTCACGGCAACGCCACAAGAATCGCTTGCTGCGCTTGCCAGTCTGGGCATCCTCCATCTTGTAGACGTTCAGGCTTCCGCAATGCGGACAGAACGGATTGTCGCCCCATCGCTGGGATTCCATGAACTCCACCGCTGCTGCTTCCTCCACGCAAGCGCGGGGAAGCTGAGCCACGATTTCATCTATGTCCGATCCGACCTTGCGTTGTCCGCGAGCCATGTTAGCCCTGCCTTTCTGCTAACATTATACTACACGCAAGGCCTTGCGTCAAGTACATACTTCCGAAACAGACCCAGTTACAAATGACGCAACCTATTGCAAACAAAGGACTTACGATCGATGGGCTGAATTCGAGCAGACCCAGTTACACGGCTTTGAAACCCAGTTACATAGGTTTTGACGGCGAAAACAAGCGGTCGAAAGCCAGTTGCGCGGGCGCGAAGCTATGAAAACCGGCGAAGTCGAGACGACCGACTTGGCCCCGTCAGTGTGGCAGGAGGCCGGCTGATTCGCAAAGCCCTTCGGAAAGGGTCGGGTGCGGGTGGATGGTTTTTTCAATATCGTAGGCGGTCGCGCCCATTTCCAGGGCCAGGGCCCCTTCGGCGATCATCTCGCCGGCGTGGGTGCCGGTTATGCCGACGCCGAGTATTCGATCGGTCGCTTTGTCGAGAATCAACTTGGTCACGCCGTCGGTGCGGGCAATGGAAACGGCCCGACCCAATGCCGACCATGGGGTTTTGCGAATCACCACGTCGAGGCTCTTCTCTTTGGCCTCGGCCTCGGTGAGACCGACCCAGGCGATGGTCGGATCGGTGAATACGACGGCCGGGATGCCCCGGGGGTCGAACACGTTGTCCTTTCCCGCGAGCCGATCGGCCAGTACCACGCCCTCGTGCATGGCCTTGTGGGCCAGCATGGGGTTTCCGATCACGTCGCCGATGGCGTAAATCTTCGAATTGCTCGTCTGAAAGTGCTCGTCCACAATGACAAAGCCGCGTTCGTCGGCCTGCACGCCGGCCTTTTCCAGGTCCAGGCCGGAGGTGTTCGGCCGTCGCCCGACGGAAACCAGAACCTTGTCGAACTTTTTGGACTTTGGTGCGTTCTTCCCCTCGAACTCAAGCTCGATGCCGGTCTTGGTCTCCTTCATGGCCGTGACCTTGGTGGAAAGGCAGATCTGCTCGAAATCCTCCTCCAGCCGCTTTACTAGGGGCCGAAGGAGGTCTCGATCGACGCCGGGCAGGAGCCCGTCCATCATCTCGACCACGGTGACTCGCGATCCGAAGGCGGCATAGACCTGTCCCAACTCGAGCCCGATGTACCCGCCCCCGATGATCAAGAGCGTCTTGGGGATGTCTTCCAGGTCCAAGGCGGTGCGCGACGTGAGCACGCGAGGCGAGTCAATCTGCACGCCCCTGAGCGTAATGGAGCGCGAGCCGGTGGCGATGATCGCCCGGCGGAACTTTACGCGGGGGACCTCGCCGCCCTCGATGGCTACGAACTTTCCGTCTTCGAAACGGGCGGTGCCTCTGAGGCGTTCGACTTTGAATTTCTTGGAGAGATGGTCGAGCCCGCCGGCCAGCTTGGTGATGACCGAGGACTTCCATTTTCGGATGGCTTCGATGTTCAGCTTGGGCTTACCGAAGTCAATGCCCATTTCCTTGGCGACGGTAGCCATGTGCAGGTTCTCGGCCATGGCGAGATAAATTTTTGATGGAATGCATCCGCGATGCAGACACACGCCGCCGAGCTTGGCGTCAGCCTCGACAATCGTGGTTTGAATGCCGTTGGCCGCGGCCCGGAACGCGGCGTGATAGCCGCCCGGCCCGCCGCCGATGACCAGAAGATCTGTATCCTGAGTGAATTCGCCGACGACCATAGCGACTCTTCTTCCTTGTGACGTAGTTTCAGGAGAGTTTTCGATTAATCCTGTGCGAAACTCTCCCAGGGAATTCCAAGCTGACGTACGGCCGCGCGTACCGTACCACGTTTCAAGTCGCGTCCGCCCCAATCAGGAAGGGTCGTCGCTTTCTGTGTTGCCGGGTTGAACCATTTTCTGTGCGATCCTCCGCCCCGGCGGGGTAGTTCCGTACAGCCTAGCAAAATCAGCTTCTTTGAAACGTCGCGGTATGTCACGGTGAGCCGACCAATGTTTCGAGCCAGACGGGGCCGTGACGGACATCCTGCTCCATCGACGTGGGCAGAGGACGGCCGAGGTCCTGATAAGTTTCGATCACGGCGGCCAAGGCGTCCCGAACGTTGTTCAAAGCGTCGTCGGCCGTATCGCCCTCTGTCACCAGTTCCGGCAAAAGCGGCGAGGTTACGGTGAATCCGCCCTCGGGCTGTGGTTCCAGGACCAGCGGGACTTTGTAGAGCATTTCATCGACCTCCGTAAATCATTGTGCGACTCGGTCCGTCAGGACGTACTACGCCGATACGGTAGACCTTCCGCTGATCAAATTCGATGCCTCACGCACCAAGTCAATGCCAGTGGAGTGTTGCACTCTGTGTGCATCCTATCCGAGCGGCGACCGCTTGGGAGCGATCCTGAAACCCGAAAACCAAAGGGCGGCGAGCCACTCGCGACAAACTGAACACAGCATTCGACGGTCGCTGATTTGCCCTGCATCTCAATCCAACAGCAGTTTCGCCGGCATTTCCAGGTAGCCGATGATTTCGCGGGTGAAGCGGGCGGCGTTGGCCCCGTCGGCCGCGCGGTGGTCGAAGGAGAGGTTCAGCGGCAGCGTCAGGGCCTCGGCAAGCTGCCCGTCGCGAAGCACCGGCACCTTGCGCGAGCGGCCTAACCCGAGAATGGCCACTTCGGGATAGTTGATGATCGGCGTGCTGAACGTTCCACCCAATGCGCCGACGTTGGTAATTGTAAACGTTCCGCCGCGAAGGTCTTCGATCGCGAACTGGTTGGTCCGCACGCGTTCGGCGATTGAACGCAGGGCGGCGCCGATGCCGCGGAGCGTGAGCTGGTCGGCGTCGCGAATGACCGGGACGATCAATCCGCGTTCGGTGTCCACGGCCACGCCCAAATTGACATAGTCCTTGTAAATGATCTGCCCGCCTTCTTCGTCAAAACTCGAATTGAAGATCGGGTATTTGCGTAACGCGACGCAGGTCGCCCGCACCAGAAACGACATGACCGTCAGTTTGGGATCGTTGCCCGTGGCTTCGTTCAGCTCGCGGCGGATGCGATCCAGCTCGGTAATGTCGGCATCGTCACCGTGTGATACGTGGACGGCGGTGAAGGCCGACCGCTTCATTTGATTCGCGATGGTCTTACGAATCTGCGACAGCGGCTCGCGATAAACCCGCCCCCATTTGTCCTGATCGGGCGTTCCCGGAATTTTGACCGACTTTTGAACGGGCCGCTTCGTCGCGGCCGGCGGCTCCTCGCCCGC
>JBGTDB010000118.1:0-2924 GCA_041748515.1 Phycisphaerae bacterium | reverse complement strand
CCACCTCCGCGCCGCTCGCCCGCGGCGGTGTGCGTGACCCAAAGGCGAGTCGATTTGCAATGGAGGTACGTCATGCGAAGTTTTCCAGGACTAATTTGTACACTTGGCGCCGTGATCCTGTTATCCGGCTGCTCGCCCGGGGCCTACACGGGCGGCGGCTGGAGGAGAGCAGCTGATATGGCAGAGGCCGCTGCGGCGGGCGGCCCGACCGAAGGAGGCATTGCCACGTTCGGCTTTCAGGGCCAAGCCCGCGACCGAGATGGCGACGGCGAGATCGACGACATCAGCGGCAAGCTGCAGTACAACGATCACGCCAACGGCGTAGCCATTCACGGCGTCGTCACGGATGCCGGACATCCTGGTTTCCGCGTCTTTAATGCTTGCATTGATGGGGAGTGTATCGGCGGCGAGGTGGACGAGAACGGCGATCCCATTCTTTCGGAAAGCGTCTTCGCCGCAGGCGGCACCTACACGCCGGTGCCAAAGAGACTCGGTCCAGGCGGCACATTTGAGGCAGGTTTTGTCGACTGGGGGCAGGAAGGTCCCAATGAAGGGGACATATTCAGAATCACGCTGATCGGGGGCGTGTTCGACGGCTACACGAACACCGCAATCATCAAGGGTGGCAACCTGAGTATCCATGCCCGTTAGCAATGTTGGCCGCCGTGTTCCCGTCGCAGCGTATTCGGGAAGTCGGAATGTGCGATTTGTGCGTTCTGGTCGTCCCACGCCGCGACGGGCTCGCGCGGCCTGTCCCGAATGGAGAGCGAAGATGATCCGCAACGACCACTGGGCAAACCGGGCCGCAAAGTCGATCCGGGCGTTCACTCTCGTCGAAGTCCTGTCCGTCATCGCCATCGTGAGCGTCCTCGTAGGCGTGACACTGCCGGCGGTCCAATCCGCCCGCGAGGCGGCTCGCCGCACCCAGTGCCTGAGCCATCTCCGCCAGATCGGACTGGCGTGGCAGCTCCACGAGACGACCTTGGGCCACCTCCCCGCAGGGGGGTGGTCGTATAATTGGAGCCCCGACCCGGACCGCGGCTTCGGACCCGATCAGCCAGGCACTTGGACCTACAACATCCTCGCCCAACTAGACGAGACCCCGCTCCAGGAGGCCGGGCGCGACGGGTATACCGACCGGTTCACGGATCACCAGCTCAAGGCAGCCGCGATCCGCTTGAGAACGCCCGTCGCCGTATTCAACTGTCCCAGCAGACGTGCGGCAATCGCCTATCCAGGTCCCGTTGACCAGATCAACTCGCTGGCCGTGGACGCGACCGCCCGCGGCGACTACGCGGCCTGTGCGGGCAGCCGGTTTCTGCGAGCGGATATCCCTACGACGGGCATGACGAAGCCGTGGAAAGCGGCGGCCGATACCGGCGGCATCCTCTTCCAGCGCAGCGCGGTGACTCTCGCTCAAGTGCCCGATGGAGCGAGCCATACGTACCTTGTCGGCGAGAAGTTTGTTGAACCGCTCCTTTACAACGATTCGTCCGTTGCGGAAGGCTATGGAATGTGGTCGTACGATTGGGGAGTTGTCCGCGTCGCCAGCGAAGAGCAGCCGCCTTGGCGGGATGCGAACATCGGGGAAGCAGGCGGGTCGGCCTTGGGTGCATTTCGGTTCGGCAGCGCGCACCCGGGCGGCTGGCATGCCGCGTTCCTGGACGGCTCCGTCCGACGCATGGGATACGACATCGAACCTGCAATACATGCCCAACACGGACGCCGCAACGATCGATGATGCTGCCGATGCAAAATCACCATCCCGCTCGAGAGGCTGCCCCTTCCACCATGTCGGACAATCTCTATTCACTTGCAAGTCGAAACGCATGACCCAAGACATCGGTTATCACCGTGTGCTGCTTCACCAACTCGTCAGGCGCCAGACGCATCCTGTAGCGCCCCCACCTTGAATCATAGTCCATGACGTCAAGGCCGGAGTCTTCAAGCTGCTTCTGAGTCTCTTCAGTCTTTGGCAGGCGAGGCTCTACTCGCACGAAGGACTTGGTCGGGCGGAAGATGACGAAATTGCATGGTGTATTGTGTCAGCCACAATGGCACAGGAGTTAAGTTAGAATGGTCGGTCTCACGGAGAAAGGGAGAGACCAGATGTCGAAGTCCGGTAAACGTCGTCCTTGGAGTGCAGCGGAAAAGATGCGTGTGGTGTTGGCAGGAATGGAACCTGGTGTAGAGATCTCGGCCCTTTGCCGCAAGGAGGGCCTGAATCCGACGCATGAGAGCAAATGTTCAACCTTGACCTTCAGTTGGCGTGCCGTCCTCTTGTCGCATTTACCAATCCGGATGGTCTGTCGCTTCCGCTGGCCATCCACACGAACTGGATCCACTTGTGACCATTCGGCCGATTGATGACGGATGCCATATTTAACCCCCCCTTCGCAAACGGTCCTCTGTTTCAGGCGAAGCCAAAGGCGAAGCAACAGCTAGCGAAACTGGGGTAAATATAGCGCAATGGCGCGTCGTAAGTCCAATAAAAAACCCCGCAAACCCATTATTTTGCGGGGTATCAGCGCCAATTAGTACCCCCTAGGGGAGTCGAACCCCTGTTTCTGGACTGAGAATCCAGCGTCCTGGGCCACTAGACGAAGGGGGCTTAGTGACCTGAGCGATCGAACGAGGCCGATTCTAGCAAAACCGTTCGGCCGAGCAATGGAGTTAGGTGGGATTTCTCGGTCTGCCTGAACCCGGTCAGCACGGTCCGGACGGCGCAATCGGGCGCGCCGTGTGCGGCTCGGCTGCCGGAACCTAAGATGAGGCAGTTCGCCGAGCGATTCGGACCCCTGATTGGGCCCGTGCCGGCGCTGAGCCCGCCGCCTACAATTGTGGCCATTCTGTTCGACTGTCCGAAATTGCCTGCCGCTCTCCAACCAGTTCCCCACTCGGCTGCCGACCATGTCCCGCCCCTC
>JBGTDB010000117.1:0-11669 GCA_041748515.1 Phycisphaerae bacterium | reverse complement strand
CTCATGCGAACAGAGCACCCGATCGCCTTCATCCACTCCTGTCATCGCGCGCCAGGTGCGTTATCACGGTGATGCAAGCTCATAATAATACGTCCCTGGCTCGCCAATACGCCGTTTTCTTGCACCGCAACAGATATGACGCGGTTAGGCACATCGGCATGACCAAGGTCAGCGCCGAAAGCGCGAAAAAGCGCCCGTGCGAAACGAAACCAAACGAAAATCGCGTAAGTCATTGTCCCACAAGGACTTACGGCGTATTCGCCCCCGACCGAACGAAGCCAAAACAAGGGAAAACGAACCCAAGATCAGGCGATTCAAACCGATTCATATAGGAAAAGGGATCCGAAATGTGGTTCCGAATACCAGTTGCGCGGCCGTCAAACTCGTTTGCGCCGCCGACGCCGCGCCGAATTGACAGTTCCCCCAAACGACAAATCGCCTTGCGTCCGATTTGCCAACCGAGAACTAAAAACGAGCATAAAGCCGATGGCCCCTCGCAAATCAACCGCGCGGCCGTCGCGCTTGCCGCCGCTTCAAATGCGCGCAGAATTGCCTCGGCGGACGGCCGTGTCCGCTGCGGAAAGCAGGGAAGCCCTATGAGCTACACATCCATGGCGGCTGGTTTGATCATCAGCGCCCTGATCGGCCTGGCGATTGGCGTCGGCGGATTCACGTTCCTCTATGCTCAGGGAGCGTCCTACCTGACCGACAACCCCGCGGCCTGCGCGAATTGCCACGTCATGCAGGAGCACTACGACGCCTGGACCAAATCCAGCCACCACGCCGTCGCCGCCTGCAACGACTGCCACACGCCGCAGGGCATGATCTCCAAATACTGGGTCAAGGCCGACAACGGCTGGAACCATTCGCTGGCCTTCACCACCGGCGATTTTCACGAACCGATCCAGATCAAGCCTCGAAACCTCAGGGTCACCGAGGCACAGTGCCGACACTGCCACACGCAGATCGTCGAAGCCCTCGACGGCCCGCACGGCGGCGGCGAATCAATTTCCTGCATTCGATGCCATGCGAACGTGGGCCACTACACAAGGTAACGAGCCATGACCGATTCGAATCGAACGCCATCATTGAACCAGAACGCAGCCGCAATGGGCCGGGTGAACGCCGCCCCACCCCGCCGTCTTCTGCTGCTCGTGCTTGTGGGGCTGGTGACCGCGGTGGCCGCGGGAGGATCGGCCGCGCTGCTCGTGGACGTCTATCACAAGAAAGTAGAGGCCAGGAACCCGTTCTTCCGCGTGGTCGAACTCACCGACCGGACCACCGATCCGGCCATTTGGGGCAAGAATTTCCCTTTGCAGTACGACACCTACGGCCGAACCGTGGACATGATTCGGACGCGGTTCGGCGGAAGCGAGGCGATGCCGCGCACGCCGACCGATGCCGACCCCCGATCCATCGTCGCCCAGTCCCGCCTTGAGGAAGATCCGCGATTGCGAACGCTCTGGGCCGGATACGCCTTTGCCACCGACTTCCGCGAGGAGCGCGGACACGCCTACATGCTCGAGGATCAGACCTTCACCGAGCGGCAGATCGTCGCCAAACAACCGGGTGCGTGCCTGAACTGCCACGCGTCAATGTACGAGGCCTACATGACCGTCGGCGAGGGCGACCTGTTTGCCGGATTCGAGAAGATCAACCAGATGCCTTATGAGGAGGCCCGCACGCACGTCAACCACCCCATCGCCTGCATCGACTGCCACGACCCGGAGACCCTGCAGCTTCGAGTGACCCGTCCGGCTTTCATCGAGGGAATGCGAAAGCTGAAGGAATCGCAGGGCATTACCAACTACGACGTCAACGCCGCGGCGACCCGGCACGAAATGCGCTCGTTCGTCTGCGGCCAGTGTCATGTCGAATACTATTTCGCCGGCCCGGAAAAACGCTTGGTCTATCCCTGGATCAACGGGTTGAAAGTCGAGGACATGCTTGAGTATTACGTCGCCGTTGATTTTAAGGATTGGACCCACGCCGAGTCCGGCGCGCCCGTGCTCAAGGCCCAGCATCCCGAGTTTGAGCTATGGAACCAAGGCATCCATGCGCGGGCAGGCGTCGCGTGCGCAGACTGCCACATGCCTTACATGCGCGTGGGGGCAATGAAAATCAGCGACCACCACGTGCGCAGCCCGCTGCTTAACGTGAACCGCGCCTGCCAGACCTGCCATAATGCACCGGAGCAAGAGTTGCTCGATCGGGCACACAGGATCCAGTCCACTACGCATAGGCTGCGCGGCCTGGCTCTCGATGCGGTGATCGACTTGATTGGCGACATCGCGGCGGCACAGAAAGCGGGCAAGTCCGACGAGCAGCTAGCCGCCGCTCGAAAGTTCCAGCGCCACGCCCAGTTCATGGTCGATTTCATCGAAGCCGAAAACTCAATGGGGTTCCACGCCCCCCAGGAAGCCGCTCGAATCCTCGGCGAGGCGATTGACCTGGCCCGAAAAGGCCAGATGTCCCTTCGCGATATGGCGGCTGCAACCGACGAAATTTCTGACGAGTCATGACAGGGCGTTGCTTACGGCGCGATTACGTGAAACGTCAATGCGTCGGTCGCAGTGTCCAGCGTCGCAACGGTTCTGAGCCGCGCCCTGTGCAGAGCGCCGGGGTTGATGATCCGCGTCTTGCCGATGCGGTCGTCGCGTTTTTCGTGGGTGTGCCCGTGGAAGATGTAATCCACTTCCATCGTCGCGCATGCCGCTTCAAAACCCCGCTCGTGTCCGTGGAAAACGGCGATCCTTTTTCCGTCGAGCGTGACCTGGGCCGGCCCGATACGCGGCGCGGCGAGCCCGGCCGCCTGGAGGAATCCAAGAATGCCCCCGCCCGGAACATCGGTGTTGCCCCAGACCATCGTACATCGCCGGCCGACCAGCTCATCGAGCACTTCCAGTCCGCCAATGTCGCCGCAATGGATGATGTGCTCGACCCCCAGCCCGTCGAAAAGCGCCATCGCCTGCTGGACCGGCGCCGGGTGTCCATGACTATCCGAAAGAATCCCGATCAGCACGTTCACCTCCTGCCCCGCTCCTGACTGCAAAACAAGCCCCGGCTTCGGGATGGACCTATGACTGTGTGTCCTTCAAAAGCCGCGTTGCAGCAATATTTGTCCCTGCGGACGCCGATCCGGCCGCTTTTGCGTCGAAAGCGTTAATCTGCCCTTGAAAACCTTGAGGTATATTCGTTATACTGGCGGTTTGGAAGTCAGATCGGGCGGAAGGTCATCGCGCCGGCGAAGCCGGATTAAACCGGGCGATGCCCGGCACCGAACGTGCATCATTCGCGAGACCGGCGATAATCTGGGCGGGGAGGCTCATTATGCGCGGAAGATCGATCCTGGCGGGCATGTTTTGTGCTGCGCTGTCTCATTCAGTAGTTTTCGCTGGTCCGAATTGGACCGAGCCGCCCGGCTTCGATGCCGGCAGCGACCCGGTCACGGCGCAATCGCCAACCGGACCCGGTCCTCTGAAGACCATTGCCGGCGATCTTGGCAGCACGGTCGTCGCGAGCGGACCGGACAATATTGACTTTGAAGACGTCTTTCTAATCCGTATCTGCGATGCCGGTCGATTTTGTGCCCGAACGGAAACCAACTTCAACGCCCATGTCTGGCTGTTCGACCAGGATGGCCGCGGCATCCTTGGCAATCGCATCGGGCCCGACGGAGCGAATGCCTTCATCTTTCCGCCCGCGACGGATGATACGCGCAAGACGCTTCCCGGCCCGGGGCTCTACTTTCTGGCCATCAGCATGGAAGGCATCGAACCGCTTTCCAATGGCGAAATTCCGATTTTTCAATTCGATACGGTAAACGCGGGCGAGATTTCCGGACCGGACGGACCGGGCGGCCAGTTTCCGCTGACCAACTGGACGCGACCACCGGGCTCGGGGGTAGGCGGGCAATACCTGCTTCGATTGGAAGGGGCTGAATTCGCTGAGAACCAATGTCAGAACTGGCCTTACGTGACCGATCCTTGCAGCAACATCCCCACGCTTTCAGAATGGGGCGTCGCGGTGCTGTTTCTCGTCCTGATGACCTGCGGCACAATTCTTGTCGGCCGACGATATAAGTCCGCCGATGGTGCGACCGGCCTGCATTCTTAAAAGCCGCCCCGGCAAGAGCACATTCCGGAGCAGGGCGCAAAGCCCTGTTTGTCGCGCGAATGTTCCCCCCGGTTCGGCCGACGATTAGTCTCGACCGGCGCCGCTGGGTGCTATGATCTGTTCGTAAGCCTCGGCCGAGTCCGATCGGCCGGCGGAACGGTAAAATGCCGTCAATCGAGCGACGGCGAGCTGTGTGTACGGGTCCGCGTCGCCACGTGCCAGCCGCAACGTCTCCACTCCTTCCATCAGCAGCGCTTCCGCCTCGATCGACTCGTTCAATTCCGCCATCGCCGCCCCCAGGAGCGACGCAACATGCCCCCCCAGCCAATACCCCGGCGGCTGCCTCGCGTCGTGCATTTCCAGAGCCTCGGCCAGTAGCGCCGCAGCCTGCTCCGCCCGCTCGTCGATCAGCAGAATCTCTCCGAGCAGTCCAAGGCTGCCCGCCAGAAACGGATGCCCCATCGGCCAGGCCGCTCGCCGAATATCGACCGCCTCCCGAGCCAACAATTCCGCATCCGCCAATCGGTCCTGCCGAAGTCTCAGCTTGGCCAGCCAATGCAGCGTCGACGAAACCGAAACATGCGAATCGCCCAGCATCTCTCGCTTTCCCTCGAGCGATGCCAACAACAGCGCCTCCGCCTCATCCAGTTCGCCGACCTCCACAAGGCACGCCCCCAAGCTGGTCTGCGCCCGACCGATGTATTGCGGACGATCCTCGCCACGCAACTGTTCAGACGGAGCATTGACCACCCTCGCCAGCGCCAGCCGAAACAGCGGCTCGGCCTCCGCATACTTGCCCGTTTCCATCAGCAGAACGGCCAGCTCATTCTGCACCGCCGCCACTTCAGCGTGTTCCCGCCCCAGCAACCGGATGCGAAGCGTCAGCACTTCGCGAAGCAAGTCCGCGGCCTCTCCCATCCTCCCCCGGGCCCGCAGGGTAATCGCCAGATGTTGTTTCGTTTCGGCGACAGACACATGAGCCTCCCCAAATGCCGCACGCCGAATCTCCAGCGCCTCGCGATATTGAGCCTCCGCCCCCGCATAGTCGGCTACGTCCCAGTTGAGCGCCCCAAGATGATGCAGCGCCTTTGCAATCTCCGGATCAAATCGCTCAAGGTGAACGCGCCGAGTCGCCAGCGCCTTTTCGAAATTAGGACGCGCCTCCTCAAAGGCCCCAAGCTGGCGGAACACATTGCCGATTTTTTCGTAGCATCGGGCCTGAATCAGAGGATAATCGGCCAACCCCGCCTCTATTTCCGCTATGAGATCAGGCATGATCCCGGCCGAAGCGACCGTCTTGGTGTTCGGGTCGATCGACTCCAGGACGCGCTCGAAGAACGTCATCTGGATCCGAGCCGCCCGACCCTCCGCCGCAAAAGCTCTCTGCCGCACAATCAAGAGCGTCGACCCAAAACCCACCAGCAACATGAAAGCAACCGTCGTCACCGCGATCGGCGCGCGGTGCCGTCGAATCTTCTTGCCGATGATGTACAGCGTGCTGTCGCGCTTGGCCGAGATCGCCTCGCCCCCGAGGTACGCCCGAATGTCCCGAGCAAGCTCCCCCGCCGACTGGTACCTGCGATCCGGATCCTTGGCCAAAGCCTTCAGGATCATCGTCTCAACGTCGCTGTCGATGTCGCGTCGAAGGGTTCGCGGGCGAATTGGCTCGGCCTGTAAGATGTTGTCCAGCACGTCGCGCAGATTGCCCGCGACGGCATAGGGAAACGTCCGCGTCAGCATTTGAAAAAGGACGACCCCGAGCGAGTAAACGTCCGTTCGAATGTCGATCCTGCCTGTGTCGCCGGAAGCCTGCTCGGGGCTGGCCCACGGCAGCGAGCCGGTGAATTCCCCGGTCCGACTGACAAACTGCGTGTGCTCGGCCTCTCCGAAAGTTTCGAGCGAGACCTTGGCCAGTCCGAAGTCAACAATCTGCGGCTCGCCCTCCCGATCGATCAAAATATTCCCCGGCTTCAGATCGCGATGAATAATGCCTCGAAGGTGCGCCGCGTTGACCGCCTCGCATATCTTGGCAAACAGGCTCAGCGATTCTTCAACCGTTCGCTCGCCCCCGGCCATGAAGGCATCGAGCGTGTCCCCCGATACGTAATCCATCACATAGTAGAAGCTGCCGTCGGCCGACCCGCTGTCGTGAACGGAAACAATATTCGGATGGCGAAACTGGCCGAGGACGCGAATCTCCCGGCGGAACCGGGCCTTGGAACGCGGGCTGGCGTGCTCGCCGCTGGAAAGGAGCTTGATGGCCACCTTTCTTTGCGTCGCTCGCTGTATGGCCTGATAGACGACCCCTTGGGCCCCGCGATGGATTTCACGCAGAATCTGGTATCCGGGGATGGACCGCGACGCCGGCTCTCCGTCAGAGAGAGCCGCCGTGAGTTCATCGGCCGTGCGTCGGGCGCTGACTATGACGTCGCGCAACCACGCCGGATCCGTCCCGGATTCGAACGGCTTTTCCATAGTGAAATCAACTTCCAGCTAAACATGCTCCAACTTATGAAACCGAACCAGAGCGCCTTACTCACCCCCGGTCGAGGTCAGAAAATCTGAAGCAGAGCCCAATAACGCACCCAGGGCCCGATGAGCACGGGCGCGGAGCATAAAAACAGCCCCCGGGCTGCGGTCCAGGGCGGCCGCGACCTCTTGCACGGGACGCTGGTCAAGGTCATACATCTGAACCACGCGGCAATGATCTTCGGGAAGCTGGTCCAGGGCTTTCTTCAGAGCTGTGGCGGCCTCAGCCCGTTCGGCGTGCTTGCTGGGCGAGGTGGCCGTGCCGGCCAGCATATCGTAAAGGTCGACCGCCGAGTTCGCAGGGTTGCGAAACTCCATCCTTTTTCGATTCCCGCCCCGCTTTTCGGCTTCGAGCATTTCCAAACTGTTGAGCAGGTTGTTCCGGGCGATTGTGGTCAGCCATCCAGAGAACGAACCCTCGCCGCGAATGACGAATCGTTTGATTTCCAGAAACGCATCGGTGCAGGTCTCCTGAACGATGTCGTCCACCGTCAAAACCGATCGCCAGCGTGCGGGAATATCGGACTGAAACCGTCGTCCCAAGATGGGGATGTACTGTTCGAGCAGGGCGGTCAGCGCCTCGGCATCGCCGTCAATCGCGCGTTCAATAAGGTCTCGCTCGGACGGTTGCATGTGATTCCGAAACTCCGCCGGCGTAGCCGGTTAAGAGCGGGCGATGCCCGCTGACGGGACGTGACGACGCACCGTTCTGGCCCAACGGGCGGACCGATTCTAACCTTGGGAGTCGCCGAGGAACAGGGCCGAGCAGCGGATATTGCCGGCCTGCCGACTCAACCTGCCGAACATGGGCGTGAGTTTGAATCGCCAACACGGTTATCAAGTCCAAGCCGACATGGCTTTAGATGTGGGCGGAACTGCCCGGACGATTACGGTTAGTGTCAATATGACGATTAGGCAGGTCTGGGGACAAAACGAAATTGGAGAGAAGGTCATGTCTCGAAAATTCATGGTCAGTCTTTGTGCGGGTTTCACGGTCTCCCTTTGCGGCATCGCTTCGGCCCAAACGCAAACCTGTACGGATCCAAGCCAAGTGCGGCGGGATACGGCAGAAAGCCGTCCGATTGTTACGCTGGTTCCGGCCGGGCGCATGAAGGACCAGCATCTGGTCGACGCTTGGGTTTACGGCGTGTCGGACCTTCGGAGCTATCAACTTAAAGTTGCTTCCTCCGGCGGGCGAAAGGGAAAGCTCGAACTGGCCGGCATCGTGGTCAATCGGCAAAGGCAGGACTATGTGTTCGGAACGGCACAGGCCATTACCGCCGAAAGCGTGTTCAGCTCGCACGTGGCCGCTGTGGCCTATGAATCCGGGCAGCGCGTTGAGGGATGGTCCTATCTGGCAACGTTCATTTTCCGCCCCACGCCGGATGCCGAAGGTGATTTTCCCGTGCGAATCGTCGCGACCGAAAATACGCTGCTCGCCGATTCTCGCAACGAGCTCATTGACTTCGTCATCGGACCGGAAGCCGTCGTTGTGATCGGCCGCCCGTTGACGGCCGATCGCGCAACCAAACATGCAACGAGGAAACAGTCGCAATAAAACGGGCACCGCCGTTCGGCTGTATCGCAGCAATAGACGACAGAGATCCAGACTCGGTGGGGGGTATTTTGACAGCTTAGCAATTGCCCGATCTGCGGCTGTCAAGTCGGCGGGGTTCCGATGAATTTCGGAGTCCCGCCGCCCCTTTGCGCCAGACCTGCGGCAAGCAACTCACGAGATTCGCGTGGATGATGCAGCGCAGAGGCCTCGTCTATGAATCCCTTGTCGAGCGCGCTGCGCGCAATTGGTCGTTGAACGTCCGCCCAGGCCGCTACGGAGGACAACTCGAGTTGGTCGGACGGGGCGTGTTCAGCCATTCTTCGTAGGCTTCCGCGCCGTTGAGCATGTTCATCGCGGTTAGCAGATCCAGCGGGCCGACAATTGTGGAGCGATCGAGGTCGCAGCTTCTCATGCCGTACGGCACCGAGCACAACCCTCCCAGGCAGCAATCGACCAAGCGGATCACGTCGGTCAAGTTGGTCGCGGGGTCGGCATTGACGTTGCCGGGATGGGCGGTGAACTGGGCGAAGCTCAGGTCGCCCAGATACTGAATCGTGGTTACTTCGCCGGCGGTGATGGCCCGGTCAAGAAGAATCTGGTAACGGCCGCTGCCGATAAACGTCACGGATGAAATGAAATTCCCGCCCTTCACCGGATCGGGGGCCGTCTCGCACAGCGAGAAACAGTTTTCCAGGTCCGCAAACTGCGGAATCATCTGCACTCGAATCGGCTCGGCCAGGGTTCCGACGCCGCCGGGAGATCCGATCCCCTGTCTGGGTTGGGCGGTCATGGCCGAGTGCGGCTGACGGGCGTCAATGGTTCCGCTCGGGGGGTCCGCCCCGACAATTCGGGCATTCTGCGGACAACCCTCGCAAACGTCATTCGTCCCGTTTTCGTTGATGTCTCCCAGGCAAAGCGTGCCGGGTAACTGGGGTACGCCGCCGCCGGCGAGGCACTGCTGCGGAATGATGTTCGTGCAGCCAAAGTTCGTTGGGATCATCGAACTACAACACGCACTGCGGCATGGATTCACGTGAATCTGGTACGGCCCCGTTGTGAAGTTCCAGCCGGCAACCCGAAAGAAGTAGGTTGTGCCCAGGACAACCGGAAGCTCGGTGATTCGCGATCGCGTGCTGCAAGCATCGTCGTTGCACGCGAGCTCGAATCCGCCGCACGCGTCGTACGCCGCCAGACTCGTATCCAGGCTGAAACTCGAGCAGGTTTCCACATCCACGAGTCCCGTGCAGTCCGCCGTCCAGAAGTGCCACACGTCGTTGCTGTCGTTCAACGTGCAGGATGAAACGTCCGTTCCGGTCGCTCCGGTCGTGGAGCCGACATAGGGCACTCCGGTGAAGAGGCGAATGGCGTTTTCGCAGAGGTCATTGTCCGGCGTGGCCCCGGGACAGAGGAACGCATCGCAGGATTCGTCCTCGAACCAATCCCCCATCTGCCCCACGCAGTTCGACTGGCTCGTGGTCCCGACGCATTCGCCGCCGACGCAACACGCCCCCGACTCCGACGGCGCATCGCACGACAAACTAAGAACTCCCTGTCCTTGAGCCCCCTGGTAGCCTCCGACCCGAATCATGTAGCAATTGCCCTGGACGACGGGCACGGCGGGAATGTAAGACTGCTGACTGCAAAAATCATCGTTGCAGGCGATCGGGTTCGATTCGATGGGGCATCGCCCGCAATTGCCGTAGACGGCCACTTTCGTGTCGAAGCTGGAGTTGCACAGATTAACCGTCAGGTTGCCCGTGCAGGTCGAGGTGTATCGAAACCAGACGTCCGATCCGATATCGGAGTACCCGAAAAACAGACACTGCCCCGGATGTTCCAGCCCGTCGGTCGTCGCCCCGATATTACTGAACGCCAGCGTTCCGTTGGTCACGTCGATCGCATTGTCGCAGCTATCGTTGGGAAGTCCGACCTGCTTTTCCAGAATGATTTCCAGCCGAACACCGTTGATGCCCAGTCCCGCGCCGCCCGGCAACGTGACGTTCAGCACTCCGTTCCATGGGTTGCTGAACAAAGCCGTTATATCCACCGGACCGACGAGGGTCAGGTCGTCCTGAAAAAATCGAATCACCGCGAGATTCACCGTGTCCAACCCCTGCCAGTCCAGCGGATCATCCAATCCGATGGCAAAACAGGCGTCGGTCAGTGGTTGCCCCTCGTGCATCTCGCCGCCCGGAAAAAGCTGCGTGCCCATCGGCGAAGTCGTATTGATCTGCAAGTAGCGCGTGCCGTCCTGTTGAACTTCGTGCAACTCATTGACTGTCGCGACCGTGCCAAAAATATCCGGCCGTAGGGTCTCGGCAATGCCGTCGTAATTCACGATATCGTCACCGGGCGCCCCCGGATCAAAAATCGGAAAGCAGGTCACCCCGTCCGGTCCGGCCCCGTCAAGATCGGCCCCGAGCCAGTGATGCACGCTGTAGGTCGTCCCGACCGGTGACGCAACGACCGGAAGCAGCACTTGCTCGCCCAGGACGTGAACCGTCCCGCAATCAGACCGACATCCCGCCCGGAGTGTCCATCCGTCTTCCGTGAGGATTTCACCATCGATGGCCATCGACCGGACCAGTGTCGATTTGCTGAGGATGGTCGGTCGCCCGTCGCCGCCCCCATCGCGCTGCGCGTGCGAGAAACCCGATGGCGCAAGGCAGGTGAGGACCGCGACTAGAAGCGCCATGGCCCGACATCCAACAGCAGAAAACTGATGACCCAAGCGAAACCGGATTTGTGCCGCCATTTCCCCTCCCCCAAGACACGCAAGTGCGCCGGCTTCCGATCCTCTGAACAGTCGAAAGCGCGCGGAATAAACCCATCCTGCGACGACCGGTTTTGCCGGTTCGCACCTGTGAAATGATACCACGAACGCCCAATTATTCCACCTTTCCGCCTCGAAGGACCGAAAAACGCGGTCTTGGCGCTCCAGATTTCAACGCCCCTATTATTGGAGCCAACCCGGCGTAGCCGGATTAAGCCGGGAAATGCCCGGCGAGGCCCTCGGCCCGGATGGTTTGGCACTCGACTGGGCAGGCAACGTGGTCGCGGGGGATGGCGACGCCCCACCCGAGCCGCAAACAGGTCTCGCGATCGGATTGACGGGTGCCCCTTGCCTTGTAGACTCCCGCGGCAACAAAAGGGCGCGGCCATGAAAACCGGCGAACAAGAATCAACCATCTCTGACATTGGCCGCCAGTACTTGAAACTCCAGGCCGCCGAGCAAGTCGGCCCCGTCCGAGTACAGAGCCTTCTTGCCCGCTTTCAATCCATCGATCGCATTTTCGCCGCGTCACTCTCAGAATTGGAACGCGTCGAAGGTATCGGGCCGGTGACTGCCCGTGCCATCGTGCAGGCTCGAAAGCACAGCGATTACGTCGAACGCGAAATCGAGGCCGCCGCGGATTGCGGTGCGCGCATCCTCTGTTTCGAGGATCCGGAATACCCCGCGCCGCTG
>JBGTDB010000116.1:0-9499 GCA_041748515.1 Phycisphaerae bacterium | reverse complement strand
AACGCATTCGCGTCGGCGGCTCCAAGGCCGAAACGATGGTGTACCCCAGCTATTCCTACTATCCCGGCGGATACAAAGAAGTTCCCTACCGCCGGATGATGGAGCGCCACCCCGAACGGATTATTAAGGAGTCCGTCCGGCGTATGCTCCCCAAGAACGCTCTCGGACGCCACATGTTCGACAAGCTCAAGGTGTATGCCGGCGAGGCGCATCCTCATGCCGCTCAGCAGCCGGAGACATTCCCCTTCTAGGAACAGGATGAACAGGCGGGGAATATCCCCGAGGAAACCGTAGAAACCGAGGAAATCGACTCGATGGCCGACGCACCCACAGTAGCCCCGCCCGCTGACCCGACCCAGCCTGCCGCCGCTTCCACGCCGACTCCGAAACCGGAGGCGTCAAAGTCGCCCTCGAAGAGCAACCCATACTTCTGGGGAACCGGCCGACGCAAGACGGCCGTCGCCCGCGTTCGCATTCGCCCGGGCTCTGGAAAGTTCATGGTCAACAAGCGAGACGTGAACGATTTCTTCAAGATCGACAAGGATCGGAGCTCCGTCCGAGTTCCGCTCGCCGTCACCGAAACCGCGAAGGACATGGATGTTTTCGTAAACGTTCGCGGCGGCGGAATCAGCGGCCAGTCCGGGGCCGTCACTCTGGGCCTTGCCCGGGCCCTGGCCGCGGCCAATCCCGACTACGAACCCGCCCTCCGGGCCAAGCACCTGCTCACCCGCGACCCTCGCAAGGTCGAACGCAAGAAATACGGCCGAGCCGGCGCTCGCAAGCGGTTCCAGTTCTCCAAGCGATAGGACCTCGCCGCCTCGAAGCGATGGTGTTTCGCCCGTCCGACTCTTTTCGGCTTGCGTCTGTCTATCCGGGCCACGGCCAAAAGCGAGCTGCGGGCATCAGCCCGCGCGGACTCCCGGAATTCCAACTCCTCAAACGTATCGGTGTCATTGATCAACCGACTGGCTTATTAACGAACCTGCGGGCGACGGCATGAGGTTTCGCCAATTTTCTGTCCGATTAAGATAGAGGTTTGACCGGTATGAATCCGTTTTAGTCTCGAACGATCTTCGGATAACGCGTGAGCCCATTGGAATCGACTGAACAAGTTAAGCGACTCATTCGGGGGTGCGAGCACGTCTATACGGCTGAAGAGCTACAACTGCGCATCGCCTCCGGCAAGCGCCTGCGGGTCAAGCTCGGCATGGACCCGACGGCCCCCGATCTCACCCTCGGACACACAGTCGTTCTGCGAAAGCTTCGCCAATTTCAGGATCTGGGCCACAAAGCGATCCTGATCATCGGCGACTACACCGCCCGCATCGGCGACCCCAGCGGCCGGTCCAAGACCCGCCCGGTGCTCACCGAGGAGGAAGTCGATACCAACGCCGCGACCTATCTCGAACAGGCCGGCAAGGTGCTCGACCTATCCCCCGACAACTTGGAAGTCCGTCGAAACAGCGAGTGGTTGTCGTCATTGCGACTGGCCGATCTGCTCAAGCTGATGAGCCAGATGACCGTCGCCCGAATGCTCGAACGTGACACCTTCGCCACGCGGCAGGCGGAGGGCAAGGAAATCTACCTGCACGAACTGCTCTATCCCCTGATGCAGGGCCGCGATAGCGTGGCCATCGAGGCCGACGTTGAACTAGGCGGAACCGACCAGACCTTCAACAATCTCTGCGGCCGCGACCTTCAGCGAAACGCCGGCCAGCCCCCGCAAATCGTTATGACCCTGCCGCTACTTGTTGGAACTGACGGCAAACAGAAAATGAGCAAGTCGCTGGGCAACTACGTGGCCATCGCCGACCCGCCTTCGGACATGTTCGGCAAGATCATGCGTGTGCCTGACGAGTTGATGCGCAGCTATTTCGAGCTGGTCACCGACCTGCCCGAGTCCCGGGTTGCCGAATTGACCGATGTCGGCAGGGTCAATCCGCGGGACGCCAAAGAGGAGTTGGCCAGGGCGGTCATCACCCTATACCACTCGGCCGACGCCGCGGCCGCGGCCGCAGAAGAATTCCGCCGGGTCCACGGCGGCGGACAATCCGGTCTGCCCGACGAAATTCCGGAGGTCGAAGTACCCGCCGGCCTCTTGTCCGATGGACGGGTCTCTCCTATCGACCTGGTCGTCGCGTGTCTTGGCGAGAAATCCCGCGGCGAAGCTCGCCGGCTCATCGACGAGCGCGGCGTGCGGCTCAACGGCGAAGTTGTTGAGAGCTACAGCGTCCCCATTCCCGTCACGTCCGGCGATATCCTCCAGCGCGGCAAGCGAAAATTCGTGCGTTTGCGACTTGCTTGATCGTCGCTGCGCCCTTGCGTATGGCGGCGAATTTCATAAGAGGAACCTCGTCGCAAGGTTTAACCCAACCGCAACACACGGCCGGGAATGGCGTGCTCCTCGCAGAATTGAATCAGCAGTTCGGGATAGGACGCCGGCTCAACGGAAGCGTCGGCAAGGCCCAGGTCACCTTGCACCATTCGGATGGTCGCGGGGTCGGGGCCTTCGATCTCGATGAACTTTCCGATGTAAGGCGGTTCATCGAGCTCAACGCGGCAGTGATTCAGTTCCCAGCTTTCGCGGCGCTTCTCGTATTCCAGAAACGGGACCACGCCCAGGAGGCTCAAGATCTGCACCATCCGCTCGCCGTCGTCCAATTCGATTTCGAGTTCTTCCCGCACCTTGAACGGTCCGGAGGCCCGCGGCCCCTTGAAGGTCAGGGTGGCCCCTGAGCGCGCGCCGCCCACATCGGAGTTGATACGTACGCGAAGCGCGCACCCGTCCGACGCGAGCGACCGGTCGCGATTATCCAGAATCCAATTCCGCTCGATAAATCGCCCGATCGGCCGTGCGCCGAGGGCGTCGAGCCGCTCGCGTACCGAATTGTGCGATTTCACGCGAATTTTGATTTCCGTCTCGGTGGGCATTGCGGCCATTCTTGATTGAAAAGGGGCGATTGTCGATCGGCGGGGGCTCGTCGGCCCTCGAATCAATCGCTTCAATCGACAAGTTCAGGACCGTGCGGCCCGCCAGCTTGACAATATGGCCGTGGCTCTGAGAATCGCAAGGTAACGGGTCTATTTGTGACATATTGCCGGAATTCGACTCGACTTTTCGGAGGGTTTTCCCATGGTGAGACTGAATCGCAGAGAGATGCTCGGAGGCCTGGGCACGCTGGCCGTCGGTGGTTGGCTGGGAACAACGGCCGATGCGGCCGTGACCCAATCTGACAAGGGCGGCGGCGAAACCGGCGAATATAAATTGCCGCCGCTGACGTACCCCCCTGATGCACTCGAACCGCACATCGACGCCCAGACCATGACGCTTCATCACGACAAGCACCACTTGGGATACGTAAACGGTCTGAACAAGGCCCTGGCCGCGTTGGCGGCGGCGAGAAGGAACGGTTCGCCCGAAGACTTGGCCATGGTACCGTCGCTTACCCAGGACGTGGCCTTTCACGGTTCGGGCCACACGCTGCATACGATCTTCTGGAAGAACATGAAGAAGGGCGGGAGCCAGCCCTCCGGCACCATTGCGTCGCAGATTTCGCGAGACTTCGGCGACCTGTCGGCCATGCAAGCCCAGTTTGCCTCCGCGGCCACGGCCGTTCGCGGCAGCGGATGGGGCATTCTCGCCTGGGAGCCGCTGGGAAAGCGACTGATGGTGCTGGCCTCCGAGCAGCACCAGAACCTCAGCGTGTGGGGCGTGGCGCCGCTTCTTGTGCTTGATGTCTGGGAACACGCCTATTACCTCAAATACCAGAACCGTCGCGGCGATTATGTCAAAGCCTTCTGGAACATCGTGGACTGGGACGACGTGGCCCAACGGCTCGACGCGGCCAAGCGGCTGGGATAACCGGCAGCTTGTCGCAAAGTGCATAGCCCGGGTGTTCCGCTCTTGTTTTCAGCGTCGAGTCCGGACGCCTTGAGTGCTCGGTGGATACTACCAAAAGTTGCTGACCAGCCGATCGTGATGCCAACATGACAAGAGGCACGGCTTCTCTACGTGAGGGCAAAACGAAGCGCACGCCGACATCGCCTGCGCGGCTTTCGCTTTTGCAAGGCAAGATCCTACACGATGTTCTCTCCCTGCCAACGGCGCCTTTTGCCGAGCACTTTGTTATCGACTACGTCCGTCGATTCTGCGCGGCTCGCAAGGGCGTGGAGCTGTCGTCCGATCAAGCCGGTAATCTCCTGGCTCGCGTTCGCATCGGAAATCGAAAAGTCAAGCGCCCGGTCTGCATCACCGCCCACCTCGATCACCCCGGCTTTGTCGCCGACAGAATGCTGGGCAAGGGCAAGCTGCGCGCATTCTGGCGGGGCGGCGTTCCGCCGGAGTACTTTGTCGGAAGCAAAGTACGGTTCTTTGCGGATGGAGCATGGACCAGGGGCCGCATCGCGTCGATCAAAACCGGAATGGACGAAGATCGCGAGCGGGTGGAAACGGCGGTTATCGAGATTTCCAACCCCGTCGGTCCGGGATCGATTGGCATGTGGGATTTCCCCGATCCGGAGATTCGCGGCGATCGGGTCTACGCCCGGGCTTGCGACGACCTGGCCGGGGCCGCGGCCATGCTCTGCGCGATCGACCAGCTTGTCCGCGAAGCCCGGAGCTGCGACGCCTATTTCCTGTTCACCCGGGCCGAGGAAGTCGGCTTCGTCGGCGCCATCGCCGCCTGCAAACGCAAGACCATTCCCAAGAAGTGTTTCGTGGTTGCGATGGAGACCAGCTCCGAGCGGCCCAACGCGAAAATCGGCGACGGACCGATACTCCGCGTCGGCGATCGGGCCAGCACCTTCACGCACGAGGCCACGGCCTATTGCCATCGCATTGCCCGCGAACTCGAACAGGCGGGCGGTGGTTTCGTTTATCAGCGCAAGCTGATGGACGGCGGCACTTGCGAATCGTCGGCCTATTGCCGACTCGGCTACGAGGCCACGGGCATCTGCGTCGCCTTGGGCAATTACCACAACGTGAATGCCAAGGGCAAGCGCCTGGGACCGGAGTATGTCAGCGTCAGCGATTTGGCCAACGTCATCCGCTGGTTCGTCGAATTGGCCCGCTCGCCGCGACCCTACGATGGAACGGACCAACAGCTCGACGGGCGTTTGCAACGACTCGAAGCGACCTACCGCAAACTACTTACCGCCACGGTTCAGTCGCCCAAGTAGCCAGAACACCTCACGAATTGCAGATTATCGACCGGAAGGCTTCTTACGGAACTTGTGATAGTACCGGCGATTCTCTGCCCCAAAAGGAATGCCAAAGTTGGTTGCTTTCCGGGGCGGAATCAACCGGAGTAATTCGACGGCGAGACGCCGAGTTCCACGATGCTGCACGCCAGGATTGGGTCAAGGCCGAGGCCTTTGGCCGCTTCGACCAGTTCGTCGCTCTCTGCCCCCGGATTGACGAAGAATTCCTCCGGCTCCGCGGCCGCGATGTCGGCAAGTACGTCGATCCCCAGCTTGGGCGGCAGATAAAGCGTGACCCTTTTGACTGTTGCCGGAATGTCGCTCACCCTTTTGAAGACTTCAAGGCCCTCGATTGTTCCGCCCTTGGGATTGACCGGAAAGACGTCCCAGCCCTGGTCGAGATAGGCGCGGATGGCCTTGTTGCTGAACTTGCTATGATCGGCCGAGGCCCCGACGACCGCTACCGTGGGTTTCGACATGGTTTGGGACTCCGCGCGTTTGTAATAGGCAGTGACGAACCGATTGGGAGGTGAAAGTCATTCTTTCGGATTGTCCGGTTCCATCGGTTCGAGATTTATATCAAGCTCTATGGGCTCGCCGAATTGAGCCTTGAGAGATTCGATCCGTTCGGCAGTTGAACGCACGAACAGGATCGGCATGGTTACATGCGTCCAGCGCAGGAGTTTGTTATCCTCGTCGAACCAGAATTGATAGCCCAGCTCCGCGCCCTCCGGTCGGGTGATCAGCGTAAGCGACCCGTCGCGCCAGACTTCGTAATTAAACGCCAGCTCTCCGGCCGCGCCGGCATTGGCGGAAAACTCACGAATGGTAAAAGGTTCGCGGCGGGACGTATCCAGCATTTGGACAAACATCTCGATGGCGAAGATAACCGGTGGTTCCAGTTTCTCAACCCGGCGGGTATTGCGCTGCTCGCCGTCAAAAACGGTGATGGCAATTCCTTCGTCGTCAAAATCCGCCCGGACGCCGACGAGTTTATTGTCGCCGGTGGGCCCTGCGTTGCCACGTCGCATGATGACCTGGAAAGGCTCGAAATTCGGTTTAAGGCGGGCGTCCATCTTCGCGCGAATCCGGGCCTGCGTCGGCCCGTGGATCACCGTGTCACTCTGATATTTGTAAACCAGTCGCTTGTTCTCTTGAATCGGCTCGATCGTTGCCACCACATATCCGATGGAATTCTCCGGTCCCATCAGGATCTCGAAGAACGAGGTCATTGTCTTTCCGACTTCAAGGACCGGCAGGTCTTTTACAATCTTGCTGCCGGCGGCGAGAAGGGATGCATTCGGCGGCGCGGTATCGTCCACAGCCGGTGGCGCAAGCATGAAAAGGTAACCAGCAAGCACAAAACTCAGGTTCATTTGATTCATCTCGCGAAAGCGAATTTTTGTTGCCCGACGGTGAATATAGTCCAGACTGCCGTATGGGGAAAGCAATCCGATCAAGGTCGAGTTCGTGGGGGTGCGTGATACTTCCGGCGGCGCGTTCTTTTGATGCCCTGAAGGGGCAATCTATGTAAGCCCAGGGCAACGCCCTGGGAAAAGGATGCTGCATGATGCCTCAAGCCCTGAAAGGGCGCAATGATCCGTTATTCCGCCCTTTCAGGGCTCAATTGTTGAAACCCGCGAGGTTCCCAGGGCTGCGCCCTGGGCTATGTTATTTGGCCCTTTCAGGGCGGTCCGAAACCAGAAGCCTTGCGTGCGAGCAGCGAAAACAAATGCCGCCGATCCTGTCACGGACCCAGTTCGTGGAACCGCTATCGCTTGCGCTTGGGGCTCGCCTCTTGTCGGATCGGTGGGCTCGCGTGATCGCCGGGCTTTTTCCAGGTAATAGAGCACAACGGCTATTTCCAGGAAGCACAGTACCAGCCCCCAGCAGAACGCGCCGCTGTAAAGGGCCCGATCCGCCAGACGATTTCCAAGGAAGCCCTCGCTGGTGGCCGTCAACAGAATCCACTGGGCAAACAAGCCTCCGGCCAGCACGGCCCGGAAACGGTCGCTCCACGGCATACAAGCCACCACCTGCCACATGATCAGGAAGATGATCACAAGCGTGGTCGCGTGATGCTTCCAGGTACGCTCGCCAAGTAACAGCATTGCAACGAGCACCAGGGCGAACTCGAGGGCCAGTCGAATACTGCGGCGATCCTTCGCGTGCATGGCCCGTTCAACCCCGGCCCTTCCTGTCGGGGCGCGACACAGCCATGCCATGGTTCCCAGCACGCACACTGTGAGGCCCGGGCGAAGCAGGGCCGCGCCCACCGGCCGAGCCATGTTGTCCATTCCCGCGGCGAGCGCGTCCTGAATCGGCATATAAGAAAGCTCGACGACGCCGATGGATTCTCCGACTCTTAACAGCACGCCGTAGAGGGACTGGTTCATCGGCTCAATTGTGACGAACCCGCTGACGAGATACGGCCTGATGAGCATGTCAAACCACGACCAGTGAAGCGTCCAGGATTCGGCGAACCCGAACCAGAGCCCCGGGAGCACGCCAAAGAAAAGGATCAGCCCCGCCCCGGCGGAGAGACATACCCGCCACTGACGTTTGTACAGAAAGTAAACCAACAGCATCCCCGGCGTCACCTTGGTGACAATGGCCAGAGCCAGGAATAGCCCGGCGGTCATGTCTCGACCGTGAACAAACGCGGCCCAGGCCAGCGCGACCCAGACCATCATGAAGATGTTCACGTTTCCGTGCTGAATGTCTGAAATCAACGGCCGCAGCCCGAAGATAAATGCCATGACCATGACACCCACTGGCACGGCGAAGTCTCGCGAGGCCATGCTCCGCAGCATGGCCCAAATCGCGGCCAGGATTCCGGCGAGTTTCAGCATGACCCAGACAATCGCGGCGGCGGTCAGCCCAATGGCCGACAGTGGAGCGAGCGACATCAGCACCAACGGCGGCAACGGAAACCAGTGCCCAAAGCCGTAGGGATCGGTTTCGACGTAGTCGCCAAAGACTAGCGCCGCCGACGGCATCCATCGACCCAGGGCCGTGCGCTGTCGCTCGCCGCCTTCGCGAAACTGAGAAGCGTCGGTCTTGTTGATCTTAATGACGAACTGCACGGAAGGGATGACCAAGGCCGCGGCCAGTATGGCAAGAAGCACTTGCCTGGCCAGCCGAGATTGCAGGAACCGACGGTCGATCGTTCCTAGCAGGGTTTGATTGTAGCTGGCCGGATTGGGGGAATGGGCGTCCATAGATCGAAGCGTTAATTCCTCTTGGCGGCGATCCGCTTGCGCAAGGCGCTAAGCGACAGGCAATTGGCTACGTCGGCTGGGGCCGCCCCGCCGCGGCGGGCCGTGGTGACGCCGAAGGCCATCTGGTCCAGATCGGCGAATCCGTGGGCGTCGGTGTTTATAGTCAACGTCACGCCCTTGGAAAGGGCCAAGCGAACGTGCATGTCCTTCAAATCCAGGCGCATCCAGCTTGCGTTGACTTCGAGCATCGTTCGCGTCCTCGCCGCGGCCGCCACGACCGCCTGAATGTCGATGTCCATAGGAGCCCGGCGATTGATCAACCGCCCGGTGGGATGCCCGATGGCCGACACATACCGGTTTTCCATCGCGGCCAGCGTCCGATCAGTCGGGCTCATTTTGCCCTTCGCTGGGACCAGGGCCGAGTGAATACTGGCCACGATCCAATCGCACTCGGCCAGGATTTCATCAGGATAGTCGAGCGACCCGTCGGGCAGAATGTCGCACTCGCATCCGGCCAGTATCGTAATTCCGTCTATCAGCCCATCAACTTTGTGGATTTCACGGATGTGTTTCTTCATTCGCTCGATCGACAGGCCGTTGGCGATGACGCTGCTTTTGGAATGGTCGCAGATGGCGATGTACTTGTAGCCGCGGTCCATGGCCTGGCGGGCCATTTCCTCGATGGTGCGCTTGCCGTCGCTGGCCACGGTGTGCATATGCAGATCGCCGCGAATATCGTCAAGCGTCACAAGCTCAGGGACAACGTATCCCTTGTCGAACTCGCCGAGGTCCTGGCGCAACTCGGGCGGGATCCAGGGCAAGCCGAGTTTTTTATAGACTTCTTCCTCCGTTTTGCCGGCGATGCGTTTTTCGCCGTCGAACAGGCCGTACTCGTTCAGCCGCCACTTTTTGGCAATCGCCCGCTCGCGCAGCCGAATGTTGTGGTCCTTGGAACCTGTAAAATATTGCCAGGCCGCTCCGAACGCGGCCGACTCGACCACGCGAAGATCAACCTGTACATCGCGGCCTTCGTCGCCGCTTACGATCATCGAGCCTTTTGTGTCTCCCTTGGCCAGAAC
>JBGTDB010000115.1:0-3802 GCA_041748515.1 Phycisphaerae bacterium | reverse complement strand
TGACGTTGTCCACGGCCTTCTTGAAGACCTTGAGCGGATCGTCGCCCGAGCGTTCCTTGATCAGGTCGAAGCTCTGATACAGGATGCGCTCGGCGGTGGAGCGTTTGCCCTGGCTCATGATCGTGTTGATGAACTTGGTGACCAGCGGGCTCTGGTAAAGCGCATCTGGCACCAGTTCACGTTTCGGAATTTCTCTTCGTCGCGGCATGTCTTAGCTCTCAGCCTTCAGAAATCTTTTCAAGCCCCAAGTCCCAAGCCCCAAGCCTTCAGGCTTTTGGCCGCTTCGCTCCGTACTTCGACCGGCCTTGCTTGCGACCCTGCACGCCGACCGCGTCGAGCGTGCCGCGCACCACGTGATACCGAACACCCGGCAGGTCTTTCACACGGCCGCCGCGGATCAGCACCAGCGAGTGCTCCTGCAGGTTGTGGCCGACGCCCGGGATGTAGGTCGTGACTTCAATCTTGTTGGTCAAGCGGACCCGCGCCACTTTACGAAGCGCGGAATTCGGCTTCTTCGGCGTTTGCGTGAACACGCGGACGCAGACGCCGCGCTTCTGCGGGCTGTTCTGCAGCGCCGGGCTCTTCGTCTTGAACACGACCTTCTCGCGTCCTTTGCGGACCAGCTGACTAATCGTCGGCACGAGCACTCCTTGCACACAGGCGGACAGGTCTCCGCCGGCGCAAATCCGAAAAACACCCACTCTCTGTTTCTTGGCGAAGCAAACCTTACGGTTAGCCGCCTGCAGAGGCGTGGGCGCTTCAGGCCTGGAAGCAGTTGCCCTGAGAACGGCGCATGCTCTCAGGGACTTCCCGATCGGTCAACATCAAACGCAAGTGCGCGCGCCGCCCGCGATATCAGACATAGTTGTTGCCCCTGGGGCGAAACGAACGGAAAGGCAGGCCCAGCACGAAAAAGCGCCCGTACCAAACAGACCCAGTTACAAATGACGTAAACTATTGCAGACAAAGGACTTACGATCGATCGGCCGATTCCGAGCAGACCCAGTTACACGCGTTTTGAACCCAGTTACATGGCAAATGGCCTTGTTTATGAGCACGGAAAAGCCAGTTGCGCAAGTGAAACTGCCGGCTGAAAGAAGACAAGCGATGGAGATACTCTGCCGACCGCTGCTTGCGCGACCTGTGGCAACGCCTGTCAATAGTGCGTTCAACGCCGTGACGACCGCCGTGCTCAGAGCGGCATTTAGGGCAGGCGTCGGGGGGTTGCGAGTTGTTTGGCGGCGGCGTCGGCCGCACTGCGGAGGAGGATGGACACCGTGACCGGACCGACTCCGCCGGGAACAGGGGTGATGACGCCGGCGACGTCGGACACTTCGTCAAAGGCCACGTCGCCGACGATTCGTCTTGCTCCGCTGGCGTCGACTACCGTGTTGATTCCCACGTCGATAACCACCGCGCCGGGCTTGATGTGGCTCTTGCGGATCAGATCCGGCTTGCCCACGGCCACGATCAGCAGATCGGCCTCGCGGGTGTGCCGGTTCAAGTTTTTCGTAGCGATATGGCACGAGGTAACGGTGGCCATTTTTTGCAGGAGAAACAGCGAAGTCGGCCGGCCGGCGATCGGGCCCTGCCCGACGACCACGGCGTCCAGCCCGCGCGGATCGACCTCGGCCTCGGCCAGGATCTCCATCACCGCGAGGGCCGTGCAGGGCGCGATAATCGGGCTGTCGTAGAAGAGCAGGCCGATGTTCGCGGGGTTGACGCCCTCGACATCTTTGTAGGGATCGATGCAATACTGGACCGCGGGCGTGTCCATTCCCGAGGGTAGCGGCAGATTCAACAGAATGCCGGTAACGGCCGGGTCGTCGTTCAACTCGTGGATGGTGGCGCGGACGGCGTCGATGTCCGCATCCGGGCCGAGAGCGTGTAGTCGATACTCGATGCCAACCTCTTCACATCGGCGTCGCTGCGACCGGGCGTAGATTTCTCCCGCGGCCGGGTCGCCGATCATCACCACGTCGAGCCGGACGCGAACGCCGGACGCGCGAAGGGACGCGACGCGCTCGACGGTTTGTCGCCGAATCCGCTCCGCTACCGCCTTGCCGTCTATGATCTTCGCCATGCGCGTGGCCGTCGCGGCCGACTCCGTTGCCGTGCAATCGAAAAGTCGAGTATCCCGGATGATCGCGGGTCCATCAACCACCACGGCGCTACCGATTATTGGTTCGTGCAGCTTGAACCGGTCGGACACTCTGCTGAGGCATGTTCCACCAATACAGGCCAGCGCCGATCGAGCCGAGAATTGCCGAAACGATGAGAGTGGCCTTGATGCGGCGGAGAAGTCGATCGAACTGTCGCGCCCGATTGGGGTCCGCGGCCAGCGAAAGCAGGAAGCGGATCCGGCTGCCGATGGACGAATGCCGCCAGCTCGGCTCGTCGCGGGGAATTCCGTTGAGCACGGCCACGCGCTCCAAGGCCGATGCGAATACGGCGGCGCCCGTGCTGCACACCCGGCCGTCCTGTGAAAACGTGGTGGCGGGGTCGGGATGGACGCTGCACGGATAGAGGCATTCGCTGTTTTCCGCGGCGGCGCTCCGGGCGGCGAACAGGTCGGCCTGCCGCTCGAACCGGCGCGACAGCCAGCCAAATCCGAGTCCCCAGACGATGAACATGGTCGCCATGCCGACCATTTGAATGGTCTCGATCCAACTGCTCGGATTGCCCCCGGACATTGCGGCAATCCGATAGAGCAGCTCCATAACACCCGCGGTGCCGATCCAACCCGCCAGTGCGAAAAGCAGAAAGTGCGGGATGTGATGGTGTCGGACGTGCCCGGCCTCGTGACCGAACACCGCTTCGACTTGGCGCGGGGTCATCACGGCGAGCAATGCGTCGGAGAGCAGTACATAGCGCACAGGTGCAAGCACGCCCATGACCGCGGCATTGATCATGATCCCGTCGCTACGCCAAACGAGAATGTCGCGGACGCGCAGCCCGATCCTCGCACAGAGCGCTTCCAGACGTTCTCGCAGCGGCCCGGATTCCAGCGGTTCGGTCCGCCAGATTCGCGTCAGCAATAGCGGGGCGGCGACGAAGACCGCGGCTGCGGCCGTGCCGACGAGAACATCCGGCGTCCAGTACCATCCCGTCCAATCGCGAAGGACACGCTCGTAGCCGCGGGCCACGTGGGCGGCGAACAGGATCAGGGTCATCGGCACGGCGACGACGAGGATGTGATGCCGAACGTTGAAATCGAGATAGGCCCGCAGGTTCCATTGCAAGTCCTTGCGATCGCCGAATCCGATGGCGTGACGGCCGATCTCGTGCAATGCGCGTTCGACCGGATAGGTAGCGACCCAGATGCCGACGGCACCGGCGATGAACGGCAATAGAACGACAAAGTCGCCAAGAATCTGCAATTCCGGCGCGACCCGGCCCAGGGTGACCCACTCCGGCAAGGTTGTCCCCAGAACGGCAAACGCAAAGCCCGCCAGCAGAAGGGCTCGAAGTCCGGTCGTGGCCCGGTGGTAGAACTGCTGGGCGGATACGACGGATTCGGGCCGGTTCAGTCTGGCGAGGGTCCGCCGCGACAGGCCCCAGGCCGCGATGCCCAGAAGCACGGGCTGTCCGAGCACGACCAGCCATGTCATCCATAGCGATTGAACGAGGGCCGAGGAGGATTCAGTGATCGGACCTGCGATCCGCCAGAAAAGACAAGCGTATGCCAGAATTGTAACTAGATGCATGGCTGTACGGTGCTTATCGGGCCGTTGTCCTTGAACGCCTGGTGACGCCTTGTTAAAAGGAGTATATTCAAGTCGCTCGCCGCAGGGTATGAGCG
>JBGTDB010000114.1:0-9775 GCA_041748515.1 Phycisphaerae bacterium | reverse complement strand
GGATTTGAGCTAGCTTACCAGGAACCCCGGGGTCGTTTTGCTCAATACGCGCCAATTGGGCCAGGTGCGGGAACGCCGAATTGTCATCGTTGTTTTGTAGATGAATGGCCGCCAAAGCCCGCCAACTGAACGGATCGGCCGGGCAGGCTTCTTGGAGTCGTTCCAAAACCGGTTTGGCCGCGTTCCAGTCTTCGCGCCGAAGCAGGATCTCGGCGTGCGATTTCAACCCGATCCAGTTCTCGGGATCCGCTTCCAGGAGCTTGTCAATCGCTGGCAAGATTTCCTTCTCGACGGCCGGGCGGACGGATTCGGGCATTTGAGATGCCTGAGCGCTGAGCAGTCGCACGATTACTTCAAGGGCGTTGCGCTCGCTGGGATTCTGTTGGAGCGCTCGGCGGGCGACCGAGAGCGCCTGGTCCGGTTCATAGTCATCGAGCTCGGCTTTGGCGAGTTGACCAAGCACTTCCGCGGTGGCTCCTTCGGAACGGGCCTGGCGGCGAAGTTCGTCAAGGTCGCCCGGGGGGGATAGATTAAAGCCCCATTGCCCGGCCTGCTCTCTTGCCCAAACGGCGAAGTTGCGATCGAATTCGCCAGTGCTGAGTTTCAGCGTGTTTAGAAACACCTCGGCCTGAGTCTTTCCGTCGCGAAATCCATCGAGCATGGCCCGGATCGCGTCATAGCCAAACCGTTCAATAATGTATTCGCTCATCCATTCGCTCTGAGCGTAGGCCATGGTTCGATCGGTGGGCCGTTTGGGTCGAATGAACCCCCAGTCAATCGACTCGAGCGTGAACAGGCGTCCGTGTCGAACGGCGTCGGCCAGAAGCTCCATCCAATCGAAGTTTCGCGGCGCGTCTTCCTGATATACCGCCAGGCCCTCGGTGAACCAATGTGGGATTCGATTGTTGGTGGCGGCGAGCGTGACCGTGTGAGTGAATTCGTGGGTTATCACGCGGTCCAGGTTGTACCGGCCCATCAGCTCGACGGACTCGCGCGGTGTGGCCAGGGCGATGACCCGGCCGGTGCAGGCGCCGACGGTGTGAATCCACGGCTTTCCTGTGATTCGCACCGCAAAGGATCGGTGGGTGGGGAAGAACTCTACGATAGTCTTGTCTTCCAGCGGCATTCGATAGTCGCCGGTGACGACGTCGTAGATGGGTTCCAAATAGTCGGCGACATATTCCCCAAGGCCGGGGTCTTTGGTCGCATCGTGGCGGATGAGGAAGTTTGGGGTTTCCTTTCGGGCGAATTCATGAAGGCTGTCGAGCAGGTCCAGTGTGAACTTGGTGCGTTGGTTGTATCGGTCCAGAACCCAAGCGGCGTCAAGCGCTTCGCGGGCGGCGTCTTCAAGTCCCCACTGCATGTACATCATGCCAAGCTCGGTCCGGGCGTTGGCGTCGGTTGGATCGAGCTCGATAGCCTTCTTGTACTCTTTCTCGGAGGCCGCGTATTGGCGGATGCCGCCGAGCGCGTCGCCCAAGGTGCGGTGGAACAGGGCGCATCGCGGGTTGATTCTCGCAATCCTTTCGGCGAGTGACTCGACGACTTTGTCGTCGTAGCGGCAGGCCGACGCGGCCGCAAGAAGTGAAATCGCAACCAGGTCGTTCGGGTTGATGGCCAGGGCCCGCTCGCTCGGCTCCCTGGCCTGCTCGTACCGACGCTCCAGAATCAGCTTCTTCGCCCATAGGTGCAGTGCCGGCGCGAAGTTCGGGTTAATCGCCAGGGCCTTTCCGACATGGTCCTCGATCACCTCGAATTGCCAGCCTTCAAGCGCGACCTCGCCCAGCCCCACGTGGGCCTGCGGCAGGTTGGGATTGATACGAAGTGCGGCCTTGTAATCGGAGATGCTGCCGTCTATCTCATCGTTGTTGTATCGCTCGCGCAGCAAATCAGCGGCGGCCACGCGCGCCGGCCAGTAGAATCGGTCGAGTCGGCCGTAGGCCATTTGAAGCATTTGCTGCAACGCATGTTGCGTTCGCTGGGCGACGTTTGTCTGCGTCAGGACGCTGTAGCGGAGAAATCCGACGGCCAGGTGGGTGAGCTCCTCCGAATCGCTTGGAAGATCGCCGCCGCCGACAAGTTTTTGATCGAACCATCGGAAGGCCTCGACAGCTTCGTCGCGCCGCCCGAGATACTCCAGTGTTTCGGCGAAAAGGTGTCGTGCCGCGGCGTGATTTGGGTTCCTTTCAAAGGCTGCGCGAGAATGTACGAGTGTCTTTTCGTAATCACCTTTTCTTCGATGGAATTGGGCGAACAGTTCGTGCCAATCGGCCGAGTCGCCCAGATCTGCCTTTAGCAGTCCTTCAAGCCCCGCGTCATATTCGCCGACCTGAAGCCGACACCGAGCCAAGCCGAGGATTGCTTCTTCGGCGAGGGAGGGATCCGCGCCCGGCGCGTCGGAGTCTGATCGGGCCCCGTCCGCAAGTGCCGCATAGACTTCAGCGGCGCGGTCATAGGCCCCGGTCAGCCAGAGTTCGCGAGCATCAAATAGAGTGGGGGGCTTCGGCTGATCCACCCCGGCCGGCAAAGCCTGTCCGTTGCGGGTTGTTTCCGACTCAGGCGGTGAGTCGAATGCTTCAGCCCGGCCCAACGCTTGATGAAACCCGATCACTATGAAGGGGAGCAAAGCCCCGATCATGATAGCGTGTCGATGATTACCTGAAGCCATTACACCTCCGGAGCTGTGCGCATCGAAATCCAATCCTCAATTGTATATCGGTAAAAGTGGGGCAGGCGAGCGGAAAGGAGCTTGAGTCCTATTTGTTACGGTTGGAGATTTATCATCCAGAAAATCAAGATCCGCAGCGGTAAGAGACGACTACTTAGCGGTCGCGGCTCGGATTGGATGGTTGCCACATTCAGTCTTGGCAGTATTGCCTCCAATTAATGGCACGACCTTTGTCGGAAATAGCTTGCGGCGCAGAGTGCCAACGTCGATCGGCGGCCACAAACCTGAAGGCCTTGCAGTTTTTCCGGCGGGCATCGCCGAGTTGGAGTCGGCCTCATTCTGCGACCCCGTTCCGCCTACTAATTGGTCGAACACCCGTTCGCTGAGCAGCAGCACTGTCGGATGCTCGAGACGTGAATGGTTTGCCGCGCTTTTGAGAAACTCAATCTGGTGTGGCGTGAGCTTGAGCCGGGTCAGCAGTCCATTGTACAGTCGCAACGGATCGGATTGAATCTCTTTTCCCAGGGCCGCGCGGCGCTGCCACTTGGTCAGCCAGTAAACAAGAATGGCGAAACCAAGTAGGGCAACAACCGCGAGGATAAAGGCCGTAACAGAGCCGCCTTCCTGAAAACGATCTCGAATGGCCTGATGAAATTCGGTCAGCGCCTCTTCCTGTCCCAGAATAAATTCAAAGGCGGTCATGCTTGGATTACTCACATTCGGCGGCATGCGAAGCAACCGCCTCGCCGTTTTCCACGAAATTCGGGCCGCCCTCTCCCAGCCGCGGGAGAACACGGCGGGCACGAGCCCGAACGCCCTGGTCCGAATCGTGCTCCATAAGCTCGCGGACGCGGGTTCGCAGGGTCCGCAGTTTGAGCATCTCAACCACCCAAAGCGCGCTGATGCGGTGCGCGGCCGATTCGGCATCCAGCATATCGAGCAAGGCCTCGGCCGCCTGGTACATTTCAGCGCGAAGACAGGATCGAATCGCGTTGGCACGTACCCGGCCGTCGGGGGAAGCCATCTTCTCGGCGACCCACCGGCCGCGATCGGGCTGATCCAGGGCGTCCAATGCCTCAATGGCATTGGCCTGGACCCGGGCATCGGCGTCGTTCAGGGCCTGTCGCAGCAATCGAGTGGGGACTGGATGTCGGGAAGCGCCCTGACCGGAGGCAGCGGCGGCTGGATTTCTAGCCAGGAGCGAGACGGCCAGGGCTCGAACCGATGGGTCGGGATCATTGCAGCCTCGAAAGACCACCTCGGTGCTTAGTTCAGGCGACGCGGGATCTAAATGGGCCAGCCCTTCGATTTGACCAAGCCCGGAAGGGCCCGGTTCTAAGGAGCTGTGCCTCTCGGCCAGACTGCGCAGTGCGTCGACACGGTCGATCGCGGCGTCTTGCCCCAATCTTGCATCTTTCGGCAAGGCCGCGTCCGGTCGGACCGTGCTCGTCGGGGAGCCGACATCGACACCTGTCGTGCTCGCGCGACGCTGGCACTCACGCCGGGCGATGGGCGCAAGGTCGCTGTCCCTTCGGGCGGCAACGGAGGTCAACAATCGCGTGGCCGTCTCCGAAGAATCCTCAATGAGCCGCCATAGCGCCGCCCGTCGCACATCCGCATTGTCGTGATCCAACAATTTTCGAAAGAGGTCGGCACGGGCTGAGGATGTTCCGGGCGCGGCTAAGACCAGTCGCAAGGCTGGTGCGACGGCAGACCTTGCAAGACTCCCGACTGCCGCGATCCACTCGCCTTCCCATTGTTCCTTGCGAATTGAACGACAGCCATGTTCGATAGCGGGGTCGGCCAGCAGCCATGCGGCGGAGAGCACCGCGTCGATCATCGGACGATGTCGCGTTCGGGCGATTCCCCTTGCCGCGGCGGCGCGAAGCTCGGCGATGGCCAGGCAGCGGATCAGAGCGGGAGCGAGCCCCGGGTCCGAGGCCGTCTCAAGGATGCCGCCCACGGCATGGGCGATGCGCGAATGCGGATCGGAGAGCTTCTGGCGAAGGGCGGATTCGGTTCGATCGGATAAATGCAGCGCAGCAATCAGTATTGCCGGCTGAACGTGTGATTCCCACGAGCGAAGCGCATCGCCCAAGGCAACGGCGAGGTCGTCGAGCCCTGCGCCTTGCGCAGCCCTTTCCAAGTGGAGCGTGCCCGGGGCGGCCGTCGTGTCGGTCTCATGGGCTTTAACGAATCGTTCCATCGCCGCATCGGTCTGGCGGCGAAGGGCGTTCGCGGCCGATTCTCGTGTTCGACCACACCGATGCCTCAGGGCCTCGGCCAGCAGGTAGGCCGATTTTGTGTCGTTGGAAAACTCGATGAGTTCGATTCCGGCGATTCGGTCGGACACCTCGGTTGAGGCGATCATCGAACGAAGCGGTGAATGGAGTGGCTCGACATTCGCGGCGATCAGCGACTTCAGGTCGGTGGGAGCGTTGGCAAAAAGGCGGACCAATTCGGCGCCGGCGGCGGCCCTTCCGCGTCGAATAAGCAATTCGAGAATGCCCTCACGGACACTCTGCGCAACCCGTGGCAGTGCGGCCAACAGGGCGGCGTCGGCGGCTGGATTGAGCTCGTCCTCCAGCAGCAAAAGTACAGCGGGTAGACGGCTTTCGGCCATATCGGAATATCGGCTTGACCGCCGCGGGGCCTTGCCTGCTCGATGTGTCGTGCACTTTTCCCAGCAACGGGCTGAATCTGGGCGAATTCGGGGCTGGAAGAAGCTGCCTGGTTTCCCGTTGTGCCAGCAAAGGAAAATGTCACGCAATTCCGGTCCAAATGGGTCATGGAGTCCGCCCCTTTGGGGACGTCGGCTACGGCTCCGGGGCTGATCGTCCGATAGAACCTTGCCGTGTGCATCCACGCGGCGGGAGCTGTCGTGGACCATCGAGAAGCCCAGCCAATCGTTTCCGTGATCCTGACCGTCAAGAACGACCCGCACGGTTGCGCATTGATGCTGGAGTCGCTGGGTTGCCAGACGCGCCCGGCGGACGAGATCGTCGTCGTTGACGGAGGCTCCACAGACAACACGATTCCCACGATCGACAGTTGCGTCCTGAAGAACCCTGCCATTCGCCGGATCGATGCCCCCGGCGCCAACATCGCGGCCGGAAGAAACATCGGTATACAAAAGGCGAAGGGCTGCATCATCGCCACCATCGACGCGGGTTGCCTCGCCAAGCCTGAATGGCTCGAGAGGCTTGTCGCCCCGTTTTCGGCATGCGAAGTCTCGGACGCAATTGACCGATCGTCGCAGGGAGTCTGGATCGCCGATAGCGACTCGGACCCTGCTCCCATCGAGTGGGTGGCCGGATTTTATCGTGTTGCGCCGCAGACACTACTTGAAAACGTGGTCGGCCTTGCGACCATGCGAGGGCAACTCGACCCCGTTAATCCGGAGACCTTCAACCCGTCGGCGCGTTCCATGGCGTTCACCCGTGATGCCTGGTTGCGGGCCGGGGGGTTTCCGGAATGGTTGCGGTTTTCGGAAGACACCTTGTTTGACCACAGGCTTCGGGGGATGGGGCTGCGGCCGTATTTCGCGGCGGACGCCGTGGTTCATTGGCGACCACGGACGTCGCTTCAATCCATTGCCAGGCAATTTTTTTACTACGGCACGGGTCGCGGGCATACGCAGATCGGCGCCGCGGAGGTGGCCTACAACCTTCGCAATATGGCGATAGCGGTGGGATTGTCCGCCGGGTGCCTCTGGCATTGGGGCTTCCTCGCGCCCTTGATTGTTTGTGTTGGATACTTCTATGTCCATGCCCTTCATAGGAAAGCAATCCGAGTTGCCCGATCCACGAATCAATGGATCGCGTACCCACTCTGTTTGATCGTCATGTGGATTGTGATGGCTTCAAATGCTCTCGGCTTCATGGTCGGAACGGTGCAACGAATCGCCCGGCCCGAACGCTATCGGGAGCCTATGGATGAGTACTTGACTCGTTCGAGCGCCTTGAAGTCGCGAGTTGTCGCGGAGCGATGCCAGGCGGCTACGGGTCGCATCGTGAAGGCTGCCGGCACTAGCCGATCGAGCCCGGCGTTGTCGGCAGATACCTCGAGTATAAATCCCGAGTCGTCGGCCGACTGGGTGCCGACCCCATGACTGATGAGATTCGAGAAAATTGCGGCCAGTCGTGGCTTTGCATCGCCTACGCCTTTCCACCGATAAACCGCAGTGGCACGCACCGAACGCTCGCCTTCGTTCGCCATCTGAGCAAACTTGGTTGGAACGCTTCCGTCATTGCGGTCGAGCCGGGCAAGGAGCCCGTTGATCGCACACTAAGCCTGCGCGTGCCGCATTCAACGAGAATCATCCGCACGAAATGGATCGACCTGATCGCAAACGTCAAGCGGGTCATCCCCCGAAGGGAACAGAGCGGAGTTGCAACTCGGCGCGCGCCCGACGATCGAGCTGTTTCAACGCCTAGCCCGGCCGGCCGAATCGTCCGTTTCCTGAGCCGACTGTTGATAACGCCCGATTCGCGAATCGGCTGGATTCCTTACGGTGTTCACGCGGGACTAGAGGTTATACGAACCCACCGTCCGGCCGTCATCTACTCAACATCGCCATACGCAAGCGCACACTTAATCGCCCTATGCCTCAGCGCGTGGACGCGAGTCCCCTGGGTGGCCGACTTTCGTGATCCCTGGTGCGGAAATCCCTACCGCAACGTCGAATTCCCGATCTTCGCCCGCTTTGAGGCCTGGTTGGAGCGGCTGGTAGTGCGTCGCGCGTCCCACATCGTCTGCAACACACCGACGGCGCGAGAGGAGCTTTGCGCACGCTATCCGTTCCTGGCGGGCAAGTTCTCAACAATTGCTAACGGCGTCGATTCTGAACTCAGCGAGGAGATCAAGCCGATTCGAGACGAGCCGCCCGGCATGTTCGTCCTGACCCATTGCGGCCAGTTCTACGGCAGGCGCAGCCCGCAAGTATGGCTGGCCGCGCTCCGACTGCTTCGCGAACGCGACCCGATTGTTGCTGCGAGGATCCGATTTATTTCGTTGGGCTTGTCGCATTACGACGGGCGGTCGCTAGGCGAGCTTGCCGCCGCGGAAGGCGTTTCAGACATGTTCCGGGTCGTTGCGTCATGCGGTCATCACGAATCCGTGGGCCGCATGTTGGGCAGCGACGCACTAATCCTTGCTGGCTCGGACGGAGTTGGGGCCGAATTGCAAGTTCCAAATAAGCTCTTCGAATATCTGTCCGTGTGCCGACCGATCCTCGCTACCGCGCCGACTCAGAGCCCAATACGTTCGATTCTGCTCGAGGCGCGAGCGGACTGCGTGGCTTGCGAGCCAGGTGACACATCGTCGATCGCATCGGCGATTCACGCACTGGCGACCGGCCAGCCTTCCGCGGACCCGGGTCTTTGGTCTGGCGTTGAGCGATTCCATCGCAATCATCGCGCTGAGGAATTGGCCGCGGTATTCAAGGCCGTTGCACGAAAGGATCGGCGAGGCGTGTCGGGTCAAACGGTCCTCAAGTCTCGGTGGGCGAAGATAATCCCGCCGGCCAGCCAGAGCGTTGCGCCGACGCCGATGAGCACCGCCAGATCGCCCATCGGCCAGGCACCACGGCCGATGATCGACAGCGGACGGTAGTAAGTGAGGATGCCGAGGAAACTGAAGTGCCCGATAGTCTCGTTGAAAGTCGCGAGCGTGTTTACAATGAACGAAGCCAGCACGACTGCGAATGCCGCCCCGGCCGCCCTACCTCGTCGATTGCTGATGGACGAAAACAACCGGGCGACTCCGCCCACCGCAAAGTAAACACCAAGCAGATTCACGTTGACGGCCAGCAGTTCGTCGAACGCCATTGGATGATCGTTTTCCAGCCATATCCCGCCTAGAAAATGTCCGATCACGCCTGTCGCGACGATGATGGCGCCCGACGCGAGCCAAACGGTTGTTTCGGACAGATAAACGGCCCAGCGGCTTACGGGAAAAGCAAGCACTACGTCAATCGTTCCTCGATCGATCTCCCCGGCAGGAACGCGCGAGCAATACAAGATGGCGTGGGCCCACGCAAGGGCCAACACGAAAGGATGGGCCCAGGGCATGGCGGAAAACGCGACGGTCGTGATCGGAACCTCCGGGTCAGTGCCCAACAGCGCGGCCAGGATGTATTGCACAAACTTCAACTGTTCGAGAATCTTAGGCAGTTCCTGTTGAAATTGAGGCAGAATTGCGGCCAGGATGATCTGGAAAACCAGCATTCCCAGGGCAAACAAGATGGTCATGGCCCAGGTTTCACGAATCGCTTTTGCGACCAATCCTCGGTTCAAATCGTTTCTCACTGAGTCGTTCAATGCGGCATGAGGGCGGCAAATCCCACAGCCAGTTCAGCCGCGGCGGCGCGGGACTCGCCATTTTGCACAGGACCGCGAATTTAACAGCATCTTGCGTCAGCGTGTCAATTCCCGAGCCCAATGCTGGTCGAGAGGAAGCCAATTATCCGGTATGACCAGCCATGCTGTGATCGGGCAATTCGCAATTCACCCTCACCATCGAGGCGCACCCGTCGAACGCCTGATCAACTAATGTAGAGCTTACTCCGCTGCACGCGCCCGCCCTTTACCGTACATTTGTACCAGCAGGACTCGACGTTGAGTGAGTCCCACTGCCGTTCTTCCTTGCGATAATGCCAGTCCTTGTCATTCTGGAAATGGAGTTGGACGCCGGGCCCTTCAATGATGTTGATGATTTCATTGTTGTGATAATTGAATTCGTCGAAATCTGTCACTGCCCGCTGACCCATTTCCGAATACAGGTGATTAAGTTCCAGGAGCATATCATGCAGGTCGGGAGCGAGGTTCTTGACGTTCAGGCCCAGTCGTCTCGCCTCGCGTGGCGTGATCGGATACTCGTGGGCTGGATAATCGGCATTCAGCGCATTCGCGATTCGCACGGCCTCCCCGTCGTCCCGCATGTGGTATTTCAGAATCTCTGTACAGAGTCGTATCGAAAGCGAGGTCGCTCTGTCCACCGCCCCGATCACCAGGGGGTGCATGTGGCGAAACAGGGAGCGAAATGGATTCACGTCGCCGTTGGGCGAGTGTTTCTCCCAAAGTCGGATGACGCGCTGCACCTCGTCTT
>JBGTDB010000113.1:0-14488 GCA_041748515.1 Phycisphaerae bacterium | reverse complement strand
GATGCCGATCGTGGAAAGCTCGTCCATCTCCAGGGCGACAAGAACCTTGGTGCCCACGCCGTCCGTGCAGCCGACCAGCACCGGTCGTTTGTAATTGCGGCGGAAGAGCTGTTCGTCGTAGTCCAGGCGGAACATGCCGGCAAATCCGCCGTGCCGATCCTTGTAGACCCGGGGGCCGTAAGTGCCGCGCATGGCGGATTCGATGGCCCCGACCCAGCGGGTGTTGGCGGACACGTCCACGCCGGCGGCCTTATAGGTCAGGGTTGCGTTCTTTTTTGTTTTGCCGTTGTTTGCCATAAGAGACGTGAGATTCTACCGCATCTTTGGCCAGGACAAAGCGCGGCCGCCGCGCTCCGCGCCACACCCCGGCGTATTTGCAGCTCCGGGCGGCAATGACCGAATCGTGCCCCGAGTCCGGTCGAGCGGAGCCATTTGCCGGGGTCTCTCAACCTGAATCGGCGGATCGGTCTTACTTCGATGCGAGGTGCGTGACCACCAGTCGGATGGATTCGTAGGGTACTTGCCCGTCGAGCTTCTCGAAGATTGGTTTCAATCTCTCGGTGCCGACGACGCCAGCGGCGTCGGCCACTTTCTGATAGGTCGCCGGATCGATCCACGATTGCACCGACTCGGGCCCCCTCGCGGCGACATACTCGCAAAGGTAGCCGGCCACCGTTTTAGGGCTCCGATCGAGGGCGGCCGCGACGCGCTCCACGGATTCCTCATTGGAAAACAGGACGAATGCCTGCCGCTTAGCGGGCGAAGGCTTTGCCGGAACCGGCCGTTGCGACTTCGCCCCGCGGGTGAATTCGTCGCTTTCGTCCCCGGGGCCGAGCCCGCCCGAAGCAACGTTCGTCGAGAGCCCGTGCTTTTGGCAAAACGACGCGATTTCGGACACGAACCTGTCGCCGAACTTGGCACGCTTGGCTTCGCCGATACCGAATACCTGTCGCAAGGCTGCGGCATTCGTCGGGCGGCGACGGGCGAGGTCTCGAAGCGTGTTGTCGCCGAAGATGACGAACGCGGGCACCCCGTCCCGATCGGCGAGTTCACGCCGGATGCCCCGCAGATGTTCGAACAGATCCCGGTCCACACCCTCCCAGGACTGGACGCTCCCCGCCGTTTCCGTGACCGCGGCGGCCGGAGCGGAAACGAAACTCACCTTGCGGCCTCCGCGCATCACTTCCTAGGAGGCTTCGTTGAGCTTCAGAATTGGACGATCCCCATCGGTTCGCGTTAGCAGATCCTGATCCAGAAGTTGATAGACCCGGTTCGTTAGGGTTTTCTTGGGCGTTCCCTTCAGAAGTCCGTACGTGCTCAACTGGTCATGGCGACAGCGCCGAATCATCTCGGTATTAGAGCCGAGCAGAACATCCGCAGTGTGCGTGACGCCAAAGGTCGTGCCGCTGCATTTCTCGATTTTGGCGACGCATGAAAGAATCTTCTGCGCAGTCTCGGTGCCGTCCTCGTAGCCGTCGGCTTCCTGAAGACAAATGTCGCAGGCCGCGCAGTCTTGTTGCGGGTATTCCTGACCGAAGTACTCGGAAAGGGCGCGGTGGCGACAACAGGGCGTGCAGGCAAGACGTCGCATCGATTCGAGAAGTGACCTTCCCGCGGCAATGACCTGCTCCCGATCGGCTACGTCCTCCGCGCTTCGCCGGATCAACGACTCCCAGCGCATGACGTCGGCCGCAGAATAGAACAGTACGCATTCCGCCTCCAGTCCGTCCCGTCCCGCACGTCCGGTTTCCTGCTGATAATGCTCCACCGACTTGGGCATCGTCGCATGGATGACGCACCGAACGTTGCTCCGATCGGTACCCATGCCGAAGGCGACGGTAGCGGCCACAACGTTCAGCGATTCTTTCGCGAAAGCGTCCTGCGTGCGGCTGCGCTGTTCGGCGTCAAGCCCGGCGTGGTACGCACGCGCATCGATGCCCACCTCCCTCAACGCCGCAGCCATTTCGTCGGTGTCTTTGCGGCTGAGGCAGTAGACGATCACGCCCTCTCCAGGGTGCCGCCGGACCACTTCAATGACCTGATTGTACACGTCCAGGCGTGGTATAACGCGGTAGGTCAGGTTGGGCCGGTCGAACGTTCCGACCAGCATGGCGGGATTCGCAAGGCCGAGTTGCGCCGCGATATCCTCGCGCACACGCTGGGTCGCCGTCGCCGTGTAGGCGTGAACGCCGGCCGCGGGGAACCGCTGCTTGAGCACGGCGAGTTTGCGATATTCCGGTCGGAAGCCGTGGCCCCATTGGCTGATGCAGTGGGCTTCGTCGATGGCGAAGGCCCGAACGTTCAGCTTTTCGATCAGGCCCAGGAACCACGGCGTCAGCAGCCGCTCCGGCGAGACGAAGATCAATCGAAAGCGGCCGTCGCGGATTCCGCGAAGCGTCTCTTCTCTCTCCGCCGTCGTGGTGCCGCTATGAAGGACGGCGGCCGGGTAATCGCATTGGCGCAAACCGTCGAGCTGGTCCTTCATCAGGGAAATCAACGGCGAAACCACGACGTCCGTGCGATTCACGACAACGGGCGGAACTTGATAGCAGAGGGACTTCCCGCCCCCCGTCGGAAGCACGACGACCGAGTCCTGCCCCGAAAGGGCAGCCCGAATGGCGTCCTCCTGCAACGGCCGCAGGGACTCAAAGCCCCAGAAAGTGCGCACCGTCGCCTGGACCTGCTTGAGAGTGGCGGCCCAAGACGCCGAGTGATCGCCCGGCCCAAATTGGTTGGGATTCACCGCAGTCACGGCGAGTAGGGTACTCAACCGGCGCGGCTGGGCAATGGATGAGTTCCCGCGGAATTGGACCCTGTGGCAGATGGGGCGAGAGATCGGCCACCATCTCGTCGGTCGAAGTCGCGACGGCCGCCACGCGGAACGGCGATTTCCTCGCTATCCTACCCCAATAGTCCGATTTGTTCCGCTCGAATGTATCGGCGAGTCTCGAAGTTCGAGCACGCGGATACGCAGTTCTTTCCCATTCCGCATTTACCATTCCGCATTAGCAGCCTGGGGTTGCGGCCTTCTGTTGTCGCGCCAGGGAGCGCCTTGCAATCCGCGCGGACCGAAGTCTACTGCTCGCTACATCCTGAACACCCCATGCGTCCGCGGCGGGAAGGGGGCGTGCATGGCGGCCGTGAGGGAGAGGGCAAGCACTGTCCGGGTGTCGGCCGGGTCGATGATGCCATCGTCCCACAGGCGAGCCGTGCTGTAGTAGGCGCTGCCCTCAGTGGCATATTTTTCCAGCGTCGGACGCTTGAACTCCTCTTCCTCTTTGGGCGTCATGGGCTTTTTTCCGGCGACTGCGAGTTGGTCCTTCTTCACCGTAAGCAGCACGTTGGCCGCCTGGTCGCCGCCCATGACCGATATGCGAGCGTTGGGCCACATCCACAGAAACCGCGGCTGGTAGGCCCGGCCGCACATGCCGTAGTTCCCAGCGCCGTACGAACCACCGATGATGACGGTGAGCTTGGGCACTGCAGCATTTGAGACGGCCGCAACCATTTTGGCCCCGTCCTTGGCGATGCCCCCAGCCTCGAACTGTTTGCCCACCATGAAGCCGGTGATGTTCTGGAGAAACACGAGCGGCACGCGGCGCTGGCTGCACATCTCGATAAAATGTGTGGCCTTCAAGGCACTCTCCGAAAAGAGCACGCCGTTGTTACCGACGATGCCGACCGGGCAGCCCCAAATGTGGGCGAATCCGCAGACAACGGTCGCGCCGTAGAGAGCCTTGAATTCGTGGAATCGGCTGCCATCGACGATTCGGCCGATGACCTCGCGGACGTCGTAAGGTTTGCGGATGTCTTTTTGAATGATGCCGTAGATTTCGGCCGGGTCGTACGCAGGGTCTTCCGACGATTCGATCTGCAACCCCCTAATGGCTCCAACCGGCACGGCGCCGGCGCCACCCTCGTCGAATGTGGATCGCCATTTGTTGTTTGCGGCGGAAGCATTCGGCATTCTTGATTCGCCATTCGCCATTCCCGCCGCAGGCGGGACGTTCAGGTGGGCAACGATGTTTCGGGCGATGGCCAAGGCATCATCGTCATTGGTGGCGTAATGATCGGCCACGCCGGACGTGCGACAATGCACATCCGCCCCGCCGAGCTCTTCGGCCGTCACGTCTTCACCGGTCGCGGCCTTCACCAGCGGCGGTCCGCCCAGAAAAATTGTTCCCTGATTCCGTACAATGACGGCTTCGTCGCTCATGGCCGGGACATACGCCCCGCCGGCCGTGCAGGAACCCATCACCACGGAAACCTGGGGAATGCCCTTGGCTGACATTCTCGCCTGGTTGTAGAAAATCCGCCCGAAATGGTCCCGATCGGGAAAGACCTCGGCCTGAAGCGGCAGAAACGCCCCGCCGGAATCGACCAGGTATATACACGGCAGGTGATTCTCTTCGGCGATTTCCTGGGCCCGAAGATGTTTCTTTACCGTGATCGGAAAGTACGTGCCGCCTTTGACGGTGGCATCGTTGGCCACAACGACGCAAAGCCGATCGTGGACCCGGCCGATGCCTGTGACCATCCCCGCCCCGGGCGCTCCCTCGTCGTACAAACCGGTTGCCGCCAGGGTGCTGAATTCGAGAAACGGGCTGTCCTGGTCGATCAGCCGGTCGATTCGATCGCGGACGAACAGCTTTCCCCTGCCCGTGTGCTTTTCGACGGCGTCTTTCCCCCCGCCCTGCCGCACAACCGCCGATCGCTCGCGCAGCTCGGCCACCAGCGACTCCATGTGTTGCCGGTTTTCCTGAAATACCGGGTCGGACGATTTTATCTTCGATTCAATTCGGTCCATTCGCGCCTCAAGCGATTGAGAAAGTTCTCAGGTCCAGAAGTGTACACTCGTAAAGGTCGTGAATACAGAACGCGACGGTGTCGCCTAACACCTGGATGGTAATCCTACTCTTGAATACAGTTCACGATCTGGCGGCCATAGAGGCCTTTTCGCAATGGCCAACCCAAGATTGGCACAAGTGTTTCCCGGATACTCTGTCTCAAATTCTACTTGGGGATCGGGTTGAAGAATATTCAAATGTAGTGCCTCAAAAGCATGGTTCCACCGAAAAGGCCTCTTCGTACCGAGCGCCTCGTACGACGTCCACCGTGTGAGATAGATCCAGGACGTTTATTTCGCTGGAAACAGGGTTGGGACTGTTCCCCCTCATCCAGACGCGTGGCTCGATAGGTGTGTTTGGCAAGCCCTTCAACTTGTCCACGACGATCGAGATATCAAGAACATTGGTCTTTCCGTCCGGGAGCCCGCCCGCCTGTCCTGTTATATCTCCCCAGTGAGCAGTGCGTACGTAATACTCGGTCGATACGTCCGGGCACGTCGACTCGACTCCCTTGCATGTTGCAGCAAGAATAGTGACGCCGTACAGCGAACCGGGCACAACTGCACTCCCTGTGACGTGCAACGGCGAGGTTCCAAGCTCGGCCGCCCAATCGCGATACTCTGGAGAACAGCCGAGCCGCGCGCAACGGTAAAATGGTTGCGGACCGCTATCCACGCACGTCGTATTGTCTCCAAAGGTGTTCACGAATCGGTACTCACCCTCAAAAAGAGCGAAATTTTCAATGGCGGGACTTGGTGCGCACACGTTCAATGATGTATTGCTACATGAAGAATCCGAGAGGCAGGTGGTCAAGCCACAAATTCCCGGAGCATTGGGGTCGCAGCAAGCAAACGGCCGATTCAATTCAGCGAGCCGAACCCGAATCGCCGTCAGGCTTCCGGACGCCGCGGGCGGCAATGTAAATGATATGAAACGGCTCTTGTTGGCCCCGCTCGGTTCAGCGCGAACTGGGCAAACCGGGTCGCAATCGCACTGCGGCTCTAGCGCTGCGCAATACACACTTGGCGTCCACGTTGCTTCAGGGTTAGTACAATCTTCGGCGTACCTGTTCGTACATTCTCCGGCGGAGGTATCACAGCACGCACCGGCGTTGAGTGGATCTCGATCCAACGCAATACGCGATGGAGAAGTCGGCCAAACCGTCGTCGAAACCAAGGCAGCAACATTAGAGCCGTCAAGGTCCATGCGATAGATCGTTCCGGGGCTCGCAGAATCCGCTCCGGCGTCGATCCAGTAAATGGACTTTCCAATCGGATCCACAGCCAACCCTTCGGGCTTCCCGTCGGCTAGGGCGAGGATTGTCTCCTCGTTGGTTCCGTCCAGATTGGCCCGATTGATGCCGGGTGGATCCTGATGCGTCCAGTACATCTTCTCGTGAACGAGATCGAGATCGATCGCAATGTTGCGCTGTTGCCAAGGATCCGAGATGATCAGGTCCTCGAGGTTTGTTCCATCGAGATTGGCTCGTTGAATGCGCGCCGGCGTGTCGCAGGTAATCCCTTCACCTCCACGGTCAATCCAATAGACCCTATTGGCCAATCGATCCAAAGCGATGCCGGAAAGCCAACTGATGAACGACTGAAATGAGATCAGGCTTTCTGTCTCCGAACCATCGAGGTTTCCGCGCCATGCCATCGGCATGCCGGAACAATCATCGCACACGCAGCGCCCGGTCGCCCAGTACATCTTACCCTCGGAAGTGTACAGCGCCAGGTCGTAGGCCGTCGAACGACCCGTCATGTAGAGCGGCTCCTCCGGCTCCTAGGGAATTTCAACCGTTTCTCCGCCATCGATCGTTGTTCGAAAGAACCCTGGATTATAAGGTGGGACAGCTGACCAATAGATGAAACCATTCGGTATATCGAGCGCTAATGAGTAGGGATTGGCCGAGGCTTCGGCGACGATGAATTGAGGCTCAAGCACATTCAAATCTGCCTGAACAATCTGACCCAAACCCGCGTCCGCCCAAAAAATTCGGTTGTCTTGATCGATCGCAATTCCTTGCAGCCTGGTGTACTCCTCCGAAGATTCCGGCCTAATCAAGGTTTCTAACGAGGTCCCGTCGAGGTTGGCCCGGTGAATCTCGCCGGGCCTTCGGCTACTCCAATAGACGCTGCCCTGCGCAAGATCGAGGACGAAGTCGATAGGAGAGTATGGAGCGGTTGTGATGGCTTGAAATTCCGTCCCATCAAGATTGGCTCGTTTGAGTGTCGGCCAACTGATCGTCCCTCCGATCCAGTAGATTTTTCCTGCTGTGAAGTCAAGGGCAACTCGCTCCGGCCTCGGCGTGCTCAAAACGGTTTCAATGGATGATCCATCGAGCGCCGAACGTCGGATCAAATCGGTCCCGTACTCAGCCCAGTACAATTGCCCGTTTGTTTCGTCCAAAGTAATGCCGCGCGGCGAGGCCAATCCTTCTACAACAATTTCAGTGTCTGTCCCGTCAAGCTCCGCAGATCGAATCGACCCGTCGATGGAATCCGACCAGTACAGGCGTCGGGCCGTAACATGTACCGCCAATCCATCCGGGCCGCTAAGGTCTGTGAAGATCGATTCAACGTTGGCCCCGTCATAATTTGATCGCTGAATTCGCCTACGTGAGCCAAAGTCGGTCCAATAGACCTTCCCCTCTACAGGATCGACGGCCACACTCTTTGGGCTGAACCGATGGATTAACGTCTCAACGTCAGAACCATCGAGATCGGCCCGTTGGATGGTTCCGGCGGCCGGATCGGCCCAGTAGAACTTCTGCGATGCGGCTTCGTTGGCGTTATGAAACACCGCAACGACGATTAGGAAATTAATCCCAACTGGCCGGAGCAAGAGGAATCCTCCACAAAGACACCTCGAAGGGCACTTGAAAAGTGCAGCCGAATTTTATCGCACTTCGACCCGACTTGTCAATTTGGTGAAACCCGCCGCGCCCGCAGATTTCGCAATTCGACAAATGCCCCTTTTACCTGCAACCCAAAACTCGGGAAAGCAGCCTGTGGCATAATTCTGTCGATTCTGCGCACAGTTCCCCCCCTCAAGGGATTGTCGCGACACGTTGAATCGGGTTCGCCTGCACCCAAGCAACCAAATCCAGTGGCCTGCGCTAGAGTGGCCGTTTGTCGAATCGCTGCTGCAATGAAGGGCCGTCCTCGTACATTACTTGGGGGCGGGCATTTTGATTCGGGCAACATTTCACAAAGGAGCGAGGACCATGAAGGCGTCAAGGTGGCGAATAATCGCGGTTGCGGCTGCGTTGCTGGTATGGGTCGGGGTCGGTACTGCGGAGGTAGAGCATCCATCTGGAACCCAGGACTTCGAGAGCATGAGCGTCGGAGAAGACGTGGGAAACATCGGCTGGGTCGTGGTCAACGAAACCGCGGAGCCGACGGATTTCACCATCGAGGCGGCGGACGACGTTCTGGGATCGCAAACCACAAGAAACGGCTCGACGCGGTGGCTTCGCATTCGGGATATTGACGGGGGGAACGTCCAGAACCGCTTTTATAGCCCGACTATCCTTGGCGACGACGTGAAGGGATACATCTGGACGTATTACGTTAACCTCGAGACGACTCCGCCCGGCGGCGCGAACGTCAAACCGAAACTCACGATCCAGCACGTCGACACGATGACCGGCTTCGCCAACGCCTGGGGGATCGAGTTCACCGACGCCGGCGCCAACTTGATCGTGCTGGGGATCGGCGGATCGGCCGCGTCAACGCCGCTTTATTCGTTGACCTCGCCGACCGCTGTGGGCAACTGGGTGAAGATTGAGTTACAAGTAAATCTGCAATCCAACGTCGTCTCGGCAAGGGTCAACGATGGAATGCCGGTATCACTCACGATTAATCCGATTTCGACGATCAACAGGGACGTTTTTCGACTCTGTTATCGCGGCGAGGGCACGGGCAACGTGCAAACCATGCTGTTGGACGACGTTTCCCTCGCGGTAATTCCGGGGGCAGTTCCCGCCGTTTCAGAATGGGGATTGATCGTACTGGGACTCCTCGTTTTGTCGGCCGGGACGGTTATGCTGTTGCGCGGCCGCTGGGTTGTGCAGGCTTGACCGGCCAAGCAACCGGGGCGCCGTCATTGAGGGGCGGCGCTCGTTCGAGCGACGGCCAGTAACTGAGCAACATCGTCTTATACCGTCGGATTCAAAGACTAACCGGCAGCTTCCGGAGTGGCGTGCTCGCAGAAACCTGCGTGCGACCTCACCCGTAACTAATGTTCGCGACGTTGAAGAATCCTATTTTCGGACGACGACGATCCGGGTGGGAATGGTCCTTAGTCCTGTCGTGGAAATCAGCAATTCTTTCGCGGAACCGTCGAGGTTGGCACGGAGGATCTTCCCGGGCAATTCGCCCCAGCCATCGCCCTCCGTCCAATATATCTTCTCGTCCTCCGAATCAATCGCAATTCCAATCGGTGTCGCAGCGCCCAGATTTATTAAGACTTCCAGGTTGGAACCATCAAGAGCCGCCCGCGCAATGCGTCCGGGCTCTTGAATCGTCCAATAAATCTTTCGACCTACGACGTCTATGTCAAGATCCATTGCCTGCCACGGAAATCCGAGATACAAGGTCTCGGCTTCAGATCCGTCCAAATTCGCGCGACGGATCGCGCCGGGCGTGTAAGGAGGGTGGAAGCCGGCTCCTCCTCGTTCAATCCAGTAGATCTTGCGCTCAACGGGGTCCAAGGCGATTCCTTGCGGCCCGCTTAACGGGGTTTCCGGTTGAAGTTGCTCAAGCAACCAACCGTCAGTCTCTGCCTGCATAATTCGCGATTCGCTGATGCAAACATCGCCGGTGCATCCGCCCTCCACCCAGTAAAGGCGTCCGCTTGTCGTATCGACGCTGAGATCGTTTGCACCCGGACCAAAGAGTTCGGGGTTGAACACGATCTCTCTTGCCCCGCCACCCTCCAGAGTTGCCTGAAAAAACCGCCGGCCGAACGAAAACAGCTCCGACCAATACAATCGGTCCGCGGCCACGTCGATTGCCATGGCGCTGGGCGCCGTGCTAAGCTCGACGCCAACGATCGGCTCAGGATCATGGATAGCCTCAATCGACGCCGACCAAATCGAGCCACTATCCAGGCTTGTCCAGAAAATGAGACTCTTCTCCGGTGCGAGCGCCAAGCCCATCAGTGCTTCGTTTCCAGGATACAAAATCTCGTACCCAATTCCGCCAAGGTCAGCCCGCTCGATGCGTCTATAGCGTCTATTGGTCCAGTAGATTTTTCCTTCGACAGGATCAAGGGCGATGTCCGCAGGCGACCTTGTCGCCGCCGTTGCAGCGGATAGGAAGAATGATTTTGCGTTCGAGCCATCCAGGTTAGCATGCTGAAGAATTGGCCAGCCGATGCTCGCACCAACCCAATAAATCGTGCGGTTCTCCCAATCGATCGCAATCCGCTCCGGTCTGGAAACGGACAATACGGTCACAATGTCAGTTCCCCAAATGGTGGACCTGCCTATTTTGTTTGAACCGTATTCGGCCCAGTACAGGTAGTTCATGGTCGACCCGCCAAACGCGATTCCGCGCGGCGAATTCAGATCGGTCAGAACATCGAATCGCTCGGAACCGTCGAGCTTACATGATTGAATCTTTCCGAGAGCGGGATCAGTCCAATAAAGGCGTCGGGACGGGTGATGAATCGCGAGATGATTGGGCATTTCAAGCCCTGTGACAAAGTCCTCCACTTCCGTTCCGTCGTAGTTAGCCCGCTGAATTCAACTTCGCGAGCCGGCATCCGTCCAGTAAACTTTCAACTCAACAGGGTCAGCCGCCATCGCAATGGGACGAAAGCGATGGATAACGGTCTCTATCCGGGAGCCGTCGAGGTTGGCCCTTTGGATGACGCCGGCACCCGGATCGGTCCAGTAAATTTTGGGTGTGGTCGGAACGGGAGTTGGATCTGAAATTTCGGATTTGTCAGCTTTGCGAATGCGAGATTCAAGTGCCCAGTCATTACCTCGCCGCCCGCTCATCTGCCCCGACACAGGAACGGCAGCCAATGCGACCATTATAGAGGAAACGGCAATACAGCATCGATTGCGGAGAGCCATCGTCTGAAGCTCCTTGCGCCTAAATAGGGAGATGCCGTCTAGCTTCAGTTTAGTAAGGATGCCCAAGGAATGTCAATGGGCCTTGGATATTTTGAATTTTCGCTACTGCGCGACGACTACGCCCGTATCGCCAGCCACACGGCGGCGATGGTCAGCGTTACGAGTGTAACGGGAACGCCGACGACCGCGTGATCTCGCCAGGTGATGCGGATGTTCTGTTGCGCGGCCTGATCGACGACGATGATGTTGGCGATGCTGCCGACGATAATAAGGTTCCCCGCGAGTGTACTGGCCAGGGCCAGAATCACACCGGCATTCGGTTGAACAGCCGTCGGCAGCAGGAGCATGACGGCCGGCACGTTTGAGACCAAGTTGGACAGAACGGCCGTCGTCCCGAACAGCCACGCCGGATGGGTCAAGTCCACCCCACCTTCTCGAGCTCCACGGAGCAATTCGGCCATGGTCCCGGATTCGTCGAGGCTGTGGTTGACAACGAAGAGTGCGATGAAAAATACGAGCAAGTGCCAGTCAACCAGGCCAAGCATGGCCCGAGAAGTCATGCGACGACTCATCAGGAGGATTCCCGCCGCGGCCAGCGCCAGGATCTCGCGAGGCCAGTCGGCCAACAGGAACGCCGTGACCAACACAGTCATTACGGCCAGGGCCTTGCCGGCCTGCCAGGGATCAAGCGGCGGAGGAGCGATGTGCGGGACGATCAACCCTGCGGGCAGCCCCCCCGCCGCTTTCGGTCGGATGATGAGCCAGACGGCGACAAGCCCGAGAATAGAGGGAACGGCCGCTTCAAGCAGGTAGCCGCCAAATGACATGTGAAGCGTCTGGCCGATGAGCATGTTCTGTGGGTTGCCGATCAGCGTGGCCGCGGAGCCGACGTTTGACGCACATGCAAGCCCAAGAAGGTACGGCATCGGATTGAGCCTGCGGCGCACGCAGCCCTCGGCCAGAACTGGGGCCATGGCCAGACACACAATGTCATTGGACAGGAGGGCCGAAAGCAGCCCGGAAACGCCGATGACCATTGCGAGCAAGATCGACGGCGACACCTCGGCAGCGGCCATGCGCCGTGTCACGGCCGCATAGAACCCGCCAAGCCGAAACTGGGCCGAAACGACCATCAAGCCGAACAGAAGCGCGATCGTCGGCACGTCAACAGCGGCCACCGCCTCCTCCGGCGTGACCCGCCCCGTCACCAGAAGTGCGATGGCCCCGAGCAGGGCAACGCCGGTGCGGTCCAGGGCAAGCCCTGGAATCTTCCCGAGCATCATTCCGAGGTAAACGAAGCCGAAAATCAGAAAAACGGTCGCGTCCATGTGGCGAGTAAATGTATAGAGGAACCCGGGAAACTGAAAGCTACTATACCCCGGCACGCGGGCCGAACTATCGCCTTGTGAAGCCACTGGAAATCGGGAAAATATCTTGTCGGTCGGGGTGCCGGGCCGATTTGAGGGTAGGCGGAATTGGAAGGAAAGGTCTCGAAATGAGAACCGGTTGGGCAATAATTACGATTCTTTCGGCTGCACTGATTACGGGCTGTGCGCATTCCCGGCCCAGCAACCTGACCCCCGGAGCGGCCAAGCGCCACATCGAGACGGGCGTGACGCCCATGTCTCACGTGATCGAGGTCTTCGGTTCGCCGAACATCGTCACCCGTCGAGACGGCGGCGAAATGTGGGTCTACGACAAGGTCTCCAGCCAACAGACGGACAGCGCGTTCGGACTGGCGGGCGTCGGCGTTGGTGCGGACGGCAGCGCGGCCGGCGGTATGGGCGCAAGCGCAGGACGACGCTCGTCAACCCGATCGGAGACAACCGTCATGCTCATCATCCATTTCGACGAGCAGGATGTCGTCTCGGACTACAAGATCACCCAAACGAAGTTTTGACGCGGCCGCGATGGGCCACAACCAAAACGGGGGCGTCTGGCGCGGCCGCGAATGTCGAATGCCGAACGAAGAATGCCGAATAACGGACCCAGGACTCAACCAAGGCCCAAGGGGGCAGACAGATACGCACGCAATACGCGCTTATCCGACGCCGGAAGGATCTAACCCAGCGAGTGCTCGAAATTGAGCGGGATACCAAGAAAAAAACTGAGAGGCAGCGAGATGCGACAGATTCGTAACACCCCTCAAACCGAAACCAGCGCTGTTCTTTTGGTAACTCTGTTATTGTTTGGTGCGTGCGGTTGTCACGGTCATCGGTCTCAGTCCGAGCTCAAATTCCTTGAAACTCGGGAGCTGCACTTGCCTTACGGCCAGGCGTATGACGCGGCCCTTAACGCCATGTTCAGCATGGGCCTTTCGATTACTCACTCGGACAAGGCTTCGGGCGTCATTACCGCCCAATCCGGCGATCACGCCATGCGGGCGACCGCCCGCCGAAGCAGACGATCGCGATACCCCGTCAAGAAAGTGACTTTGATGGTAACATCGCGCAACGATCGACTGACCCAGCTTCGAATGAAAGTGTTGATCAACGAGGAACAGAAACTTGACCGAAAGCTCATGACCGAGATTTGGCAACGGATCGAACGAGAGGCCATGCTGGACGAACCGCCGCGCTCGCGCCGACGGTCCGGACGCTGATCGAAGAGGCGCCTTCATCACGGCACATAGGTCCCTCCCGTTGGCGATTTGATTTTCGGGAACTTCAGCGGCACTCAGAGGTACCAGGTCGATCATTCTTCCGCCATATTGCCACAGCACCGGCCAGCATCAACAACACCGCCATTCCAGCAATCCCCGCGGTGCCCAACGTCGGAATCGGCGGCTGATCGATCTGGGCGAAAATGCTGACCGGCTGGCCGGCAACCGTTCCGTCATGCGGCGTTACGGTGCATCCGAGCTGGCGATTCGTTTGCAGAAATGCCTTCGACAGGACGTCGGACTGCGCGGCCGTGGTCACCGTACGAACCACGTCGTCATCGATGGTCCAGACATACTCGTATCGCACCACGTCGAAATCCGGATCGTCCAGCGTCAGCGACGATTGCACCACGGCAACGACAGGACGCCCCGCGATCGGCACGGGCGGATCGAACGCCATTGAAATTGGATGAGGCGGACTGTTGAAATCGGAAGTCCGCGCCGTGCGAACTTCGATCGGCGCTTCCACAAGAACCTGATCGTTGATTCTGATTTCAACGTGCCAGGTTCCGAGCGTCGTGTGCATCTCGGCCACATCGTAAGTCCACCACCAACTAAACCAGCGCCAGAATCCGTTATTAAAGGATTGAGGCACTCCCTCGATATATGTCCCGTTTGGTCGTTTGAATCGGACCTTCCAAGTACTCGATGCGGGCAGATTGGCTCCATAGAACCAAACCCGAATGAACGGGTCGTCCAAAGCGATCTGACCGGCCGCGGGCCAGCGATGCGGCCATCCCGGATGCGAAGCAAGGTTCTGATGGGTCAGGCCGAAATCGCTAAGATATACGTTGCGCACTGGTGTCGGCTGGCTAATCCAGCCGCTCTCACCCAAACGACAAGGGCCGGCGAACGGCTCGTGGACCTCGTCGCCGTCTCGAATCTCAAAATGCA
>JBGTDB010000112.1:0-2985 GCA_041748515.1 Phycisphaerae bacterium | reverse complement strand
GAGTCGGCCACGTACATCGACGTGCCCAAGCAGTTTCGCAACGAATCCGGGCAGATCACCATGTATGCGCCGTTCTGCCACCGAGACTTCCGCTGTCCGACGGAGCTTTTGCGCTTTGACGCCAAACGGCACGGCGGCGGGCCGTATCCGCTGGTGGTCAAGCATGGCAACCAGCTCAGCGTCCACGAGTTCAAGCACTTTCCGTGGGAGCTGGCCGGATGGGACGGATCGGTCTATCCGGTGGCGTTCAACATCCGCGATTATCAGCCGCGGACCGGGGCCATTCACCTGCCGCCGACTACGCACATTACCTTCGCCGGGCGGGGATTCGTGATTTGCAGCTTCGTGCCCCGCAAGGTGGACTACTACGAGCGCGACGACGTTCGGGCGATCCCCTGTCCCTACGGGCACTCGTCGGTGGACTGCGACGAGATTCTCTATTACGTCGAGGGGAACTTCACGAGCCGCAAGGGCATCGAGTCGCAGTCGGTCAGTCTGCACCCAATGGGCGTGCCCCACGGGCCGCACCCCGGAACCTACGAGCGCAGCATCGGCACCGACCGCACCAACGAACTGGCCGTCATGTGCGACACGTTCAAGCCGCTCCGCCTAACCGCCGTGGCCGACGCCATCGAGGACAAGGATTATCACTACACCTGGGTCAAGCGGGAGAACGAGGCGATGGAGACGAGCAAGTAGGAGCATTTGGAAATTTGGCGATTTGGTAATCTGGTGATTGCCAAAGAGAGAGGAGATTGGCAAAGGACTGGCACTAATGAGCTTTGGGGCATGATCTTGAGCAGTGCATCCTTGGTCGTTTCCGAAGTCACGCCAAAAGTGGAGCGCAACAGAATATTTGCGAGATTCCAATTGGTCACTGTACGTAATGGATTCGGGCTGATCCTCATAGGGTCGGTCACCGCGGCCGTCCATGCGGTCCGAAAGCAATCCACAAAATCGGCTGTACAGAACAGTTCTGCAAAGGCAACTGATCCCGGAAACGGCGTCGGAATCATGATCCTGGGGCTCGTTCTAATCATTCTTCCGCTCATATTGCGGTAAATTGTCCCTGCCGGATTATTGGCATCATGGAGCCTACACAGCAATTTTCACGAAAACTCGCCTTTATCGGGTTGTTGGTAATACAAGGTCTCGGATCCGGCTGTGCGCCGCGGGCGGTTCGGCCGATGGGCGAGCCGCATCATGTGATTGTGCTGCCCGGCATTCTGGGACACACGCCGGGCCTGGATCGGATTCGCGCGGCCGTGGTCAAGGAAATGCCGGAAACGTCCGCCCAGGTTTGGGACTGGACAAAGGTCGAGCCGCACTGGTTCCCCAACCCCATCGGACACGTTCGCGAGTACGGCCGCAACCGGGCCCGGGCGAAGCTGCTGGCCGAGCAAATCATGCGATTCAAGCGAGACCACCCCGACGTTCGCCTTTCGATCGTGGCCCTTTCCGGCGGGACGGCCATCGCCCTGTTTGCCTGCGAGGAGCTTTCGGCGGGTGCCGCCGCATCCCCGCAAGAGGCGGGGCCGGGCAAGCCGCTGGAGCGGATTGTGCTGCTCTCTTCGGGCGTGTCGCCGGGATACGACTTGCGGCCGGCGCTGAAGCAGGTCGAAAGCGGCATCGTCAACTATTGGAGCCGCCGCGACTGGCTGGTGCTCAAGCGCGGCACGTCGCTATTTGGCTCGCTCGATCGCTACTATGGCCCGGCCGCGGGCCAGTGCGGCTTTGACGAGGCGGCGACTTGCGGCGGGCGGTGCGATGGGTTGACGCAGATTGAATGGCACAGGGGAATGAAAGGCCTTGGCAATCGCGGCGGCCACGCGGGTAGCATGGCCCGGCCCTTCCTGCGAGAATGCGTCGTCCAGTGGCTCGGCGGCAATCTTGACGCCTGCGCCGTTTCCGTCGAGCCTTGATCCTTCGTTTCGCGTTCGTGCGGAACCGGCCGCCGCAACGCGCACCTCCTTCCGGGCCGCCTCACAGGGAGCTTCCCGTCATGACCAACAGACAATGCGACGTGATGTGCTCGATTGGAATCCTGATTCTCCGCCTGTTCATCGGTCTGTGCCTTGCGGCCCACGGTTATTCCAAGTTTTTCGGCGAGCACGGCGTGGCCGGCTTTGCCGGGTTTCTTGAGTCGATGGGCGTGCCCGCTCCGCTGCTTGCCGCGTACGTGAGCGCGACAACGGAACTCGTCGGCGGGCTGCTCATCGCGATCGGGCTGCTGACGCGGGTCGCGGCCGTGCCCCTGGCGATCAACATGTTTGTGGCCGCGTTTACCGCCCACGCCACGTCCTATTTCATCACCAACGACCCGCCGGGCATGGAATACGCCCTGAACCTGGGCGTTGTGTTCGCGGCTATTGCCCTGCTGGGACCGGGGAAGTTTTCTGTGGATGCCTGCCTGTTCGGCAAGTGCTGCAAAGCGGAATCGGACGAATCCTGAATCGGGCGGGGGCTTGATTTGGCACCCATTGCATTGCTAAGACTTCGACGAGGCCAAAGTCGTGGGTCGAACCACGCTTATTATGGACACAGGCGCATCAGCCTCTGGGCAGCCTGCCCCGGACTGGGAACGGGTTCCGTTTTTTGTGGGCTGCGCCCGGTGCGGGCAGGATCTTCGCGGGCTTGTCGAGCCGAAGTGTCCGGCTTGCGCGCTCGAGTTTGAATGGGCCGACGCCGTGCCGGTTGAAGAACTGACCTGCGCCGTCTGCGGCTATCACCTCTACGGCCTACAAGAATCCCGCTGTCCGGAATGCGGCGTTGGGTTCACATGGGATGAGGCACTCGACCGATATCGCCGACAGAAGATTGATCTGTTTGAATACCAATGGCGGAGGCGGCCGATCCGTTCGTTTTTCCGGACATGGCGAAAGGCGCTCTTTCCGACTTCCTTCTGGAAATCCGTTGACATTCACGATCCGCCGCGCGTCGGTCCGTTGCTTGTGTTTGCGTTGGTCATCCATTTGGGCTCATGCG
>JBGTDB010000111.1:0-10583 GCA_041748515.1 Phycisphaerae bacterium | reverse complement strand
CGTCCGAGAGTAATCGCCTGCCATTCGGCGAAACGACCAGATGCACGCGCGCGTCGGCATCGCACAGACATTCCACCAGTCGGCGGGCGTATGCGGCGCCGCTGGCCCCGGAAATCCCAATAACGATCTGCTTGGGCCTTGACCCGTTTGAGATCGCGTCATGCGCGTATGGCGCTGAATCATTCTTCACAGACCGCCCTCCTGAAAGCATGATCCCGGCGAGGATCGCCCGCTTCATTCCGGCTGTGCACGGTTTCCGGGAAATCGCGAATGCCGAGCCGCGTAGTCGGCACCTGACACTTGCAGCTCAGCATAGCTCCTTAGCCCGGCGATCCGGGCAGCCCGGGTCCAATAGGACTTGGGATGCTCCTGTGCAAGCCTGGAAAGCGCGGCCATGCTGTCCTGTTCTCGCCCCGCGGATTCGTAGGCCAGCGCCAGGTAGAGTAGCGCTTCGGGCGCGGCGTCGCGCCATGGGAAGCGGCTTATCAAAGCCTCAAGCCGCGCAATTCGTACATCGAGTGACGCCGCGCTCTTGGCGATCTCGAGGTCGATGTTATCTTCGACCTGGCTGTTTGGATACGCGGCCTTGAGCCTTTCAAGCTGCTCGACGTAATAATCGCCACGCGGGTCAAGGTCGAGCATGCCGAACCAGACCGGCGCGGCGGGTTCAGATCGCTTTTGGCCCGCTGAACCGCGCTTGGGACCGCAGAGCGGATCGTAGCCGTAGAGCGGGTCGTTGTTCTGGGCCAGGAGTCCAAACAGCCTTTGAGCCTGAAGAACGATTTGGTCGACCGGGATTCGCAGGCTGGATTCCGGCGACCGGGTCGCCAAGGCCGCGGCGAATATCGTCGTTGCCCACGGCTTGGGAGCGGGAGGTTCCGATGCTCCGGAGTCCAATTCGGATTGCAATTCTTTCGGGTCGTCAAACTTTTCGAGCGTCGTTCTCAGGATCCTGACGGCCCGAGTGGTTTCGCCCTCGCGGGCTTCAAGCTGGGCCAGGCGCAGCCCGGCAAGCGCGCCAAGGGGGGGGGAGTCCGGTCGATTCTCCAGAATGAGGCGCCAGGTATCCCGGGATGCCCGGCTGGGAAAATCATCGTAGAAGCGGACCCATTTCGTCCGGCGAAATTCGAGCAGATCCACGCGCCGATCAAGAGCCCGGGCCTTGATGTACAAAACGTTTGGCAGGTAGCGACTCGTGGGAAAATATTTGTGGAACGAGTCGCAGCGGTGGGCAATCTCGGCCTGATGCCTGGCGAGATCGGTATTGTAGGGACCGAGGTCGGAGGTCAGTTCGAGCATCCACTGTTGTTCGGCACGGTCCTTAATCGATTGGAAAGGCGGCCGCGGCGGCCGAAGCTCGGCGTAGATCCGCTTCGCGGCTATGTCAAAATGAACGGTGGCATCGACGTCGACGAAGTGGCGCGATTCGAGATCTTCTAAAAGTCGGTAATACAACTCGTCACGTCCTACGTGAAACTCGAACAGCGCGACCGGAAGCGCGAACATCACCGCCAATAGAGGCGTGACCGCGCCGGGTCGGTAGTTCACGAGTCGGGCGATGGTCAGAACGATCGCAAACACCACGCTCGAGGCCACCACCGCCAGAATCCAGGGGGCGACAAACTTGAAGGCATCGACCGGGTCGATCCGGCCGACCATGACTTCGCGGGTTCCGTTCCACGCCAGGGCCAGATAAACGATGACAGGCACCAGGCCGATCAACGCGGACATGAAACGAAATCGTGTCCTGAAAGGACGCGCCGACGCGAGTATACAGGATCCCAACAGCGTCAGGGCCAACCAGGGCATTACGGCGAGGCACCCCACCACCGCGATGAACGGGAGGCTGGACCAGAAGCGATAGAGGATGGCGACGAGAATGGGGATCGAGACCAGGGCGGCCATAAGCAGTCCGAGGATCGGAATGAGCATGGGAACGTCCTGAGCATTGATCGGTCCGATCAGCAGTGAGCCGAGCGACACATCCGCCTGGCCGACGCCGGAAAGCGTACGCCACAAGTCCCCCGCATAGCCCGCGCGAGCCGGGGCGAAGAACTCGCCGCTGCGTAGCCAGTAAGCAAACGTGCCCACTCCGGCGAAAAGCAGCACGTTGACCGCCAGCAGCAGGATCGCCCGAACCCGATACTTCGAACCGGATCGCGACCAGACGTTGATCCACGCTTCCGGGCTCGCATCGACCTCTCTCGGCAATGCAGGCTCAGGTCGAGCGGAGTCGGACGCGCCAACTTCGGCACGCTTGGTTTCAGCGGATTTTTCGGACATGCTCAGCCCCCGGCAGGGCCGGGTTTAAGGGGGCCGCGCCCCCCGTTGATGCGTGGCTCTTCGCAGCCGTTTCCACGGAGCCCGATGTAAACGGTTACCACGCCGAACGTCAGCGGCCTCGCCGTGATCTCTTCAAACCCGGCGTCGGCCATTCGCCCGCACATCTGCTCGGCGGTCAGAAAGGATACCACCGAGCGCGGCAGATAGCGATACGCGCCAGAGCAATCGCCGCTGACCATTGCGGCGGCCCGCGGCATGACACGGTTTGCGTAGAATTCGTACATCCGCCGGAAAAAAGCGTTGGCCGGGCGGGTGAATTCGAGGATGACGGCCCGCCCCTGGGGCCGCAGCACGCGGTGCAACTCGCGAAGACCCGCATCCAGGTCCGCGAAGTTACGCACACCGAACGCGCACGACGCGATGGTGCAGGAGCCGTCGGCCAGCGGCAGCCGGAGGGCGTCGGCCTCCAACCAGCCAATGGAGCAACGGCTCTTTTGGGCATGGACAAGCATTTCATGGGCAAAGTCGCAGCCCACGACGCGCCCGGCTCCGGCGGACATGAAGGCACGGGCAAAATCGCCCGTGCCGCAGGCGATGTCCGCGACAACGTCGTCAGGGCGGACGGCTGCAAGCTGCACGGCTTTGCGCCGCCAAGCGGCGTCGCGGCCGGCGCTGAAAACGGTGTTGACCAGCTCGTAGCGCGGGGCGATGGCATTGAACATCGAACGCACGCGACCGGCTTTGTCCGTGACCTCGTGAGGCGCGTTCAGCAGGTCGTCGGTCCAGATTTGCGGGCTTTGCACCATTGTAACTGGGTTCGAAACCCCTTTATTTGGGTTCGTTCCGTTTCGGCGTTTTGGCCGTAAGTTCTTTATTTGCAATAGGTTACGTCATTCGTAACTGGGTTCGTTTCGCACGGGCGCTTTTTCGCGTTTGTCGACATCTCTCCTTCGGGTCGGTCGTGAGGCGACAACGCGACATGATAACGCGCGGGGCGCGCGTTGTCCGGGAGGTTTCAGGGCGATCGGATTCAGGCGGGTACATCCCAAACGCGGCCGTGATTGGCCGCAAAAGGCGCAGGGGCGTCGTGTGCGCCGTGGATACGTGTATGGTCGCGGCAAGGGGGGACCTCGCGCGAGCTGAAGCCACGTGACTTGCTACGGAGATTCCGCGCGGACTGAAGCAACGCGGCTCGCCAAGCCTCGGCACGGATTGCCGGGTCCGCCCGGCATGAATGCCGGGGCTCGGGGGTCGGTTCCCTCGGCATGAATGCCGGGGCTCGGGATTGCCGGGAGAGATTACCCGGCTTTGGCGAATCGCTCGGCGACGTCTGGCCAGTTAACCACGTTCCACCAAGCGGCGATGTAGTCCGGGCGGCGGTTCTGATAGTTCAGGTAGTAGGCGTGTTCCCACACGTCCAGGCCGAGGATGGGCTTGAGCCCTTCCATCACCGGATTGTCCTGGTTGGGGAAATCTCGGATCAGGAGCTTGCCGCCTTTGTCCACGCACAGCCAAGCCCAGCCGCTGCCAAACCGGTTGACGGCGGCTTCAGCGAATTTCTTTTTGAAATCGTCGAATCCGCCGAACGTGGCGTTGATGGCGTCGGCCAGCGGCCCCGTCGGAGCACCGCCGCCCTTGGGCGACATGTTTTTCCAGAAGATGGAGTGGTTCAAGTGTCCGCCGCCGTTGTTACGTACGGCCCCGCGGATGTCGTCAGGGATGGTCGCGACCGCGGCGAGCAATTCCTCGATCGATTTCGATTGCAGGTTGGGCTGCTTTTCGAGAGCCGCGTTGAGCTTGGTTACATACGTCGCGTGATGTTTTCCGTGATGGATCTCCATCGTTTTGGCGTCAATGTGCGGTTCGAGCGCGTTCAAGGGATAGGGCAGATCGGGAAGTTGATGCGTCATGGGGTTTCTCCGTCCGAATGATCGTTGGTGCGTTGAGATTGACAGTATTCCACACGGTAAAGCGTACTCACGACCTCTGAAATCGTCAATTCCGGACTGATTACGGGATTCCCATTGCGGGTGTTTATTCATTGCGCGGAGTTGTCAAAGAAGTAACATTGCCGCTGAATGGCTCATTCACGGCGGGGTCAGCTTCCAGATAGCGGCATAGACCCAAAAGCGAATTTATTTTCGCCGATGCGCCGCTTGAAATGCCGCGTGCGTTGCGGCGCATTCGTCCAGTGCGTTGATCGGCGTTGACATTCGGCGCGACCAGTTAGAGTGTCGATCCGGTCCGATTCCAGGGAGATTCACCGGTTCCGATTCTCCGGTCAGATCGTCGAGCATCAATCCGAGCAGCGGGGCGGGGGTGCGCGAGAGGAAGGCGTAGACCGCGGCGCAAATTCGGGCGTATTCCGCCGGAGTGGTCAACGTCGGTCGGGCGGTACCTGAGCATTGCCCATCGTAAAGCCCGACCCGATCGAGCAGTGCCTGTATATCGGCCCCGCGTCTTACCAGCGCCTGATGGAGTGCCTCGTCACATTCGATGTCTCCGATCTGCCGACGAAGGCGCAAATCGTCGCCGCCTAAGAATCCATGTAAGGAAACGTGGTCGTGAGTCGTCGTCGTGACCAGGGCCCGGGACGAATATTCGGATTCGTGCAGAAACTCTCCGTGCGGGCCGCGCTGAAAGTACATCACCTGGCAGGAGAGGACGCCCCAACGTTCGAGTAAATGCGAGAACCCCGTCGGTACGGTGCCGAGGTCTTCGCCGATAACGATCGCCCGGTGGCGCACACTTTCGAGAGCGAGAATTCCGAACAGGTCTTCTACGGGATAACGGACGTAGGCGCCCGGAGGCGGATACATGGCGACGATATTCCCCGGCGAGGCCGGGTCCATGGGGGCTGCGCCCCCCGGCGAAGCCGGGCTTAAGGGGGCTGTGCCCCCCGGCGAGGCCGGGTTTGAGGGCGACTCCCCCCGGCATGATTGCCCTATCCGCCCGGCATCAATGCCGGGGCTCTGAGCGGTCTTCGTCGAAGGCCCGGTCGGAATCCAGAATTGGCGAAGCAGGCCCATGACGTGGTCGATGCGCAGGGCTCCGGTGTGGGCCATGTTCGCCCGCAGCAGATTGGACCAATAGCGGTAACCATCCTCCGCAAGTCGGAGCGGGTGAATCGGCGGAATGGACCAGTCCTGGCCCGTAGCGGAGTAGTCGTCCGGGGGCGCGCCGAGGGTCGCGCCGTCAACGAATAACTCAGGATGCGACAAAACATCGGCGCTGGATCGGGATGTGCCGATGGCCAGATCTTGGTAGAGGCCGATGGACATTCCGCCGGCGCGAGCGACCTTGGCGGCAAAGGCGAGCTGGCGGTCGAGTTCAAATTGCAGGAACTTGTGGAATTCGATTTCGTCGGCGCTTGGAGAGCCTGCGCACGTTTGTTGATCTGTGGGAATGTCGCTGCATTGCTCCGCTTCCTTGCGGGCGCGGTTCGGATCGGGGGGCGTTTCCGCGCGGGCTGAAGCCCGCGGCTCGCTCCGGGCAAGGTTCTGATCGGGGGGCGCGTCGAGGGCGCAGAAGGTTGCGAAGCGGGTCAGCTCGTCCCCGTGCTTCTGGCAATAGTCGGCAAAGGCCCGCTCACGCGGCGAGTCTGATTCTTTGCTTCCCGGTGATGCAGCATGTCGCCTGCGAAACTCGCTAAACAGCAATCGCATAACTTCGCGCTTGAGGCGGGCGATTTCTTCGTAGGCGATGAGCGATGCGCTTCGAACTGCTTCGAGACTTTCTTGGAAACGGCTCGAAGCGACGAGCAATTGTGCTTCCTGGCAATCGGCGAATTCGGGAACACAAGTGACGTCGAGAAAGATTGTATTGCGGAAAACGCGGCTGATCGGACTGTAGGGGCTGATATCGTGGTCGAGGTTTCGCAGTGCGTGCAGCGGGCTGAGGCCGACGAACGCGGCGCCGTTTCGTCCAGCCCACTCGCACAGTTCAGCCAAGTCGGTCAGGTCGCCGACGCCCCAATTCCCGCCCCGGGCGTCGGCCGCACGAGGATCGCTGCGAAGCGTGTAGAGATTGGCGCAAATGCCGAAGACTTTGCGATCGCCGAGCAGGTCTTCAACCGTAAAGCACCGATCGGGAACGACGATCAGGCGTTGCCTGGCGATGTGCCGCGTGCCATCGAATTCGAGCATCAGCGTCAGGTCGTGATAGCCGAGATCGGGGAGCAGCGGGAGCGAGAGAACGGCGGCTTCTTCGGCGCTTAGGTCGAAATGCCCTTCGCAAACTTGAACGGCTGCACCCGGCAGCGCCGGGTTTAATGGGGCTGTGCCCCCCGGCAGCGCCAGGGTTTGTGGCGAATCCGCCCGGCATGAATGCCGGGGCTCTGGGGATGTGCTCGCCAGCGACGAGGGGTTTGGGCAGGCGGAGCCGGCTTCCTCGCGAAGTTCGAGCCGCCATCGGGCGCGGGGGTGGTTCCAATCTGGTGGAACTGTGAACCTTACCACGGCGGCGTCGGGAGCGGACCTTCGGACCACCCGCACGGGCGGCAGGATTTGCTCGGCGGCCGTTTGGTCCATTCGTTGGATTTCTAGCCTTGCGGATTCTTCGGAGGTTGCATTGAAACCCATGGCCGACAATAGCGATTCGCGGGAATGATCGGAGGTGTGGCGGATGTCTCCGTTGATGTCGTGGTAATGCGGGAGGATGCCGACCCGTTCGGCGAGGGCTTGCAGGCAAGGGCGGTCACTCATCGCGGGTTCTTCAGGATTGGTCCGGCGCCAGAACCAATGCCGAAAGCGGTGGGAGTCGAAGGCACAAAGATTGCGGGAAACCGTGGTAGGGGACGGCCTCGGCATGAATGTCGGCTGGTCGTCCAAAACCGCTGCCGGCAAACTGCTTATCGTCGCTGCACAGTCGGGTGTTGTAGCGACCCGGGAACGGTGCGCCGATGCGATAGTTTTCTCGCGGCACCGGCGTCAAATTCAGCACCGAAAGCAAATGGCTGTTCTGGGCGCGTCGCCAGTATGCAATCACCGAATTGTCCCGGTCGTTGCAGTCAATCCACGCAAATCCGGTCGGGTCGTGATCGGCCGCCCAGAGGCATGGGGAGGCATGATAGAGCGCGCCCAATTGTTCCATAAACGCCTGCAAGCCTTTGCGCCAAGCGTCACCCGGCGATACCGGGCTTAAGGGCGACTCCGCCCGGCATGAATGCCGGGGCTCCGAGACGTTGCCTTCCGCCAGATGCCAATCGAGGCTGGCGTCATGGTTCCATTCCGCTTGCGGGGCCAGTTCCGCGCCCATGAACAACAGTTTCTTGCCGGGGCGTGTGTATTGATAGGCCAGAAGCAACCTGAGGTTGGCGAACTTCTGCCAGAGGTCGCCGGGCATTTTCTGGAGCAATGAGCCCTTGCCGTGGACGACTTCGTCATGCGAGAGGGGCATGATGAACCGCTCGGTGTATTCGTAGAGCATGGCGAAGGTCAGTTGGTCGTGGTGGAAGCGTCGATGCACGGAATCCTTCCCGAAATAAAGAAGCGTGTCGTGCATCCAGCCCATGTTCCATTTGAAAGTGAAGCCCAGTCCACCGTCGGAAACGGGCCGGGTGACGCCGGGCCAGGCCGTTGATTCCTCAGCGACAGCGAAACACCCCGGGTGTTCCTCGGCGATAACCTGGTTGGTGGCCCGGAGGAACTCGATCGCCTCGAGGTTTTCGCGGCCGCCGAAGCGATTGGGAATCCATTGCCCTTGCTCGCGGCTGTAGTCCAGGTAGAGCATGGATGCGACCGCATCGACCCGCAGGCCGTCGACGTGGAACTCGTCGAGCCAGTAGAGGGCGTTGGCCATGAGGAAGTTCCGCACTTCGTTGCGGCCGTAGTTGAAGATCAGCGTTCCCCAGTCCGGGTGCTCGCCCATACGGGGATCTTCATGCTCGTACAGTGCCGTCCCGTCGAAACGGCGGAGGGCGAAGTCGTCTTTGGGAAAATGGGCGGGCACCCAGTCGATGATGACGCCGATGTCGTTTTGATGACACAGATCCACGAAGTAGCGGAAGTCGTCGGGCGTGCCATACCACGAGGTCGGGGCGTAATAGCCGGTAACCTGGTAACCCCATGAGCCGGTGAAAGGGTGCTCGGCGATCGGCAGCAGCTCGAGGTGGGTGAAGCCGAACCGTTTCACGTGGGCGATGAGCTGCGGGGCGATCTCGCGATAGGTCAGCGGGCGATTGCCTTCTTCAGGAACCCTGGCCCACGAACCGAGATGAACCTCGTAGACGGCCATCGGTGCATGGGGGTGATCGAACGAGGGGCGCTTCATCATCCATTCCCCGTCCCCCCAGGCGTAATCGGATTGGACGATCCTCGCGGCCGAGCCCGGCGGGCGCTCCATCGCCCCGGCCAATGGGTCGGTTTTGATGCGAATCGCGCCCTCGCTGGTCTTGATCTCGTATTTGTAGTGCTGTCCGACGCGTGCTGCGGGAATGAAAATCTCGAAGACGCCGGACGAGCCCATTTGGCGCATGGGGTGTCGCCTTCCGTCCCAATGGTTGAAGTCACTGACGACACTGACCCGCCGCGCAGATGGCGCCCAGACGGCAAAGGCGACGCCGTTCACTCCGTCGATGGTTCGCGGGTGCGATCCGAAGTGCTTCCACAATTGGCGATGGTTGCCTTCGTTGAACAGGTGCAGATCGACATCGCCCAGGGTGGGAAGGAATCGGTAGGGGTCGTCGGTCTCCCAGGTTGCGCCGCCGGAATACTGGAATCGCAGGCGATAGCGAAGAGGCAGGGTCGCCTTGGGAGCCAACGCGGCGAAAAGGCCGGCCGATCCGACTCGCTGAAGTTCGATGCGATCGCCGCTTTCCAAAATTGCCTCGGCCGCGGAGGCCTCGTGATCCAGGGCGCGGATGACGACGCCCGGCAAATCGGCGGATTCTCGATAACGAGGTTCCTCGATTTGCTCGGAGTGGCGGCGAAGTCGCGCCGGGTGAGCGCCAAGGATGCGGTGCGGCTCGCTATGTTCGCCGGAAACGAGCCGCTCCAGTTCGGCGCGCTCAATTCCCGACAGGAGATTTTCCGATTGAGCGGTGGATTCATCTCCACTAACCCCGCTTCGCCCGGTAAATTTTTTAGTTCGAGTCGATTTCATGGTGAGCCGCCGAATTTCAAAAAGCGATAAGCAATCTGCGAATCAGTCATTCAGGTTTCGCTCGCATCCCCCGGCAACGCCGGGTTTAATGGGGCTATGCCCCGGCCGTGAGCCAGGAGCATCAGGGAATGGGCGGCAATTTGAACCTTGGCGCCTCGGACGCCGCCGCCCGGCGAAGCCGGGCTTAAGGAGGCTGTGCCCCCCGGCGAAGCCGAGTCTGTTGGGGCGAGGCCCCGGATCTGCCGGGCGGTGTTAACCTGCTCGTGCCAGCAGCCCACTTCGTTCAGCCGCGGCAAGTTGAAGTCGATTCCTTTCGCCGAGGCGTTCAACAACAACAACTGGGTTTCGCCGACTATTGGCCGGCCTCTTTCGTCCACTTCATCCGTTGCCTGTCCGGGGATCATCATACCCAGAGTCATGAGCTGATCGTCTTGCCAGTCGGCGTCGGTCATTTCCGACCCTCCGGGTCGGATCCAAGCCACGTCCTTGACGCCCGGACGCAGTTTTCGACCTCGAAAGAACGTGCGACGTCGAAACACCGCGTTGGCCCGCCTGATCGCGATTACACTGCGCGTGAATTCGAGCAGCGCCTTCTGATCGTCGTTGAGCACCCAATTCAGCCAGGAGGTCTCGTTGTCCTGGCAATAGGCGTTGTTATTGCCGTTTTGCGATCGGCCGAATTCGTCCCCTGCAACGATCATCGGCACCCCCTGCGAAAACGCAAGCGTGGCCAGCATGTTTCGCTTCATTTGTTCTCGGATGGCTTTGATTTCGGGCGAATTGGTCGGTCCCTCAGCGCCCCAGTTGCGGCTCCAGTTGTCCTCGGTGCCGTCTCGGTTGCCTTCCTTATTGGCTTCGTTGTGCTTTTCGTCGTAACTCACCAGATCGTGCAGGGTGAATCCATCGTGGCAGGTTACGTAGTTGATTGAGGCGTAGGGGTTGCGGTCGCTGGCGTCGTAGAGATCGCTGCTGCCGGAGAGTCGATAGGCCAGCTCGGGCACCTGTCCGTGATCGCCGCGCCAGAAGCGGCGCACCGTGTCGCGATATTTTCCATTCCATTCCGTCCAGCCCGCGGGGAAGTTGCCCACTTGATACCCGCCCTCGCCCAGATCCCAAGGTTCGGCGATGAGTTTTGTCCGGCACAGAATGGGATCCTGCTGAATCATGGCGAAGAACCGACCGAGCCGGTCGACGTCGTA
>JBGTDB010000110.1:0-4334 GCA_041748515.1 Phycisphaerae bacterium | reverse complement strand
TCGTCGCCAACGACGCCGACCAGATCGCGCCCAGTCGCGCGACGAACGGAGGGCCGAGAGCTGACCGGCTGCACCATCCCAGACTCATGCGCAGGCCAGACGGCCTTGGGCAATGCATCGGGAACCGGAAACGCCAATTGATCCGCCGCTGGGCGGGCTATGACCAGGGCCAGCAGCGTCGCCGCGATCGCCCCCGGAACCAACCACATCGTCCTAATCCGCAAGCCGCGCGCGGCCACCCCGCGAACGGCCGCAGATCGAAGCGGTGTCGCAACCCGTGGTTCGTCGGCCATTGCTGAAAGCGAGGCTTCCACCAATACGTCCACGGCGCGATAGTCGTCCATCATGCGGCGGGCTTCGGGATTGCGCATCAACGCGCGATCCAGTTCAAGTTGCTGTTCGTCGGAAAGCTCGCCGTCCAACGAACGGACAATCAGTCTTTCCAGGTTGTCAGGATGCTCGCCCATTGTGTTCCAGCCTGCGTCCAAGTGCTTCCCGGAGAAACCGCCTTGCGCGAACCAATCGCGTTTCAACGGTGTCGACCGGAAGGTCCATCAATTCACCGATTTCACGATAACTCCAGCCGTTCAGATGCCGCAGCACGAACGGTTCACGATAGATCTCTGGCAGCCGCCGTATCGCATCGAGAACTTCGCGATGCGCCTCAGTGCGTTCGGCCTCCACGTCGACCGGCGGAACGACGTCCGGCCGTACCGCGACAAGCGACGGCGAAAGCCCGGCCGCCTTGCGCCGGGTCAGTTCCCGACCGGCGTCTACTGCCGCGTTGCGAGCCAGGCGATACACCCAGGATTTCCAACTTGACGTATCGCGGAGCTCGCCGATCCGCTGCCATACGGCCGTCCAGACCTGCTGGCACACGTCATCGCCGATGTCGCGGTTGCCCAGCACGCCAAAAACGACCCCTCGAACCCAACGGCCGTTGGTGCGCACGAACTCCTCGAACGCGTAGCGGTCTCCGCTACGAATCGCCTGAATCACCGTGCCGGGCATCGCCCGGTTAACACCGGCTTCGCCGGCGTCCGCGTCGTAATCCGTGTTTGCCGGCATCCGCATGGCTCACCAATATAAGACGACCGAGCCCCCCCCACCCTGTCAATTCCGCCCGCACTATTCGGTATTCCGATAACAATTCAATCTGGCTGCAAGAAAAGACAAGACGAACCGTCGTATGCCAGGTTGCCAACCAAATCGAAATGAATCATACCGGGGCACAACTTCAGGATCCCCAGGAATGCATGGAGCAGCTTTAGGCTAACTGAAACCAGATTCTCTTGCCGGGACACCGCAGCAGAAGTTCAGACCAGGTGATCAACACTGCGACTCCTAATTCGCCAATAATTCGGGCTCAACCGAAATCTAATGACTGATCCGAATTAACGAACTATTTGGCCCGCGGGGCGGCGCACTGCAGGGCCGAGCGGACTTCACCGAGGAGTTGATCAACTTTGAAAGGCTTAAACAAGACCGCCGCGAGTCCTTCGCGGCGGGCACGGATAATCGAGTGGTTGGGGTCGTAGCCAAACCCTGTGGTAAGAATAACGGGCGTTTTGGGGTCCATCGCCTTGGCCGCGGCGAAGACCTCGTAGCCACTTTTTATAGGCATTTTGATATCGCTGAGCACCAGGTCGTACGCATGCTTTTCGATCAGCGTGATGGCCATGCCTCCGTCGCAGGCCACGTGTACCTCACACCCGTATCCCGCCAGAACGTCCCGCACTGTCTCGCGAATGATTTCCTCGTCGTCCGCAAGTAGTATCCGCCGCCCGAAAAGGCTCGGGTCGTGGCGCTGACCGAGTGCATGACACGCGCCGACCAATCCCGGCCTGGGTGAGGTCAATTCATTGATCGATTCGCGAATGCGGCGAGCGTTACGGGAAATCTCCTCCAGCTTCTTGCGTAGAGCCGGATCGTCTTCGCCGTTGTCGATTAGGCTGTCCACGTCGGTCAGAATATCGTTGACCGGCCCGGTAATCTCCGCCAGCACATTGCTGCCCAACTTGCCCGCAGCCGTCTGTCGCTCCGAAACAAGCAGGTCGAGAATGTGCAACCCCAGGGCGATGTAGCGTCCGAAAATCTCGGCGAATTGCCGGTCGTCGTCAGTGAACGCGCCAAGCTTGGTGCTCTCGAAATTGGCCACGCCGACGACCTCGTCGTGCAAAGTCAGCGGTACGGTCAGCGACGACTGGGCTCCCTCAATTCCCCCGACAAAACGCGGATCCTCGGCCACGTTTGGACAGATGTAGCTGATGCCCCGCGACGCGACGAATCCGCAAATCCCCTGTCCTCCGGGCTCGGCAAGAAGGGTAGGAGGCATCCGATCGGGCGACACGCCGGCCGAAAGCACCGGTTCAAGTTGATTCGTGCTCTTGTCCAGAATACGGATTTGAAAATTCTCGAAATGAAGCAGCTCCTGCGTGCATCGCAGAATCTTTTGCTCGATCAGCGCCAGCCGTTCCTGTGGTTCAAGGCGAGAGACCTGCTCCACGTCGAGACTCAGCAACTCCCGCCCGGCCCGATCGATCGCGTCGAGCTGCTCTTGAAGCCGGTACGTGTTGGTCACATCCCACACCACGGCAGCAACCTGCGTGATGCGGTTCTGCAAGTCGACGACCGGCGTGGCCGTCACCTCGAATTTGTCGTTACGTTCGGTCGTAAAACTAAAACGCCGGCCTCGAATCTGCTTCGAGCCGGCGATCGCCTGAGCCTGAGCCCACGACGACGTCTGCGTACAAAACTGCTTCACCATTTCCCGAACGTCCTCGGGAAAGGCAAGCATCGTGGGATTGGCCCAGTCAAACTCGCCGGTATTCCGAACGATACAAACGCCCTGACTGACGCTGTCGATGATCGCGGCCGCCTGACCGCTGGAGTAACAACCTTGAAGGGGGATGAAATCGGACGCGCGACTGACGACAAGGTCGAATGATTCCTTTCTAAGCCGCCGCAGCGCTTCTTCAACGGAATCGACCTCTTCGACGTGTGCGGACTCGGCCAACCACTCGTCGAGCCGGGCCGCGTAATCCGGCCGACCGCAAACGAGCACGCGCAACTGGCCGACGGACGCGGCCCCACCCTTGGTCGATCTTGACGCCATTGTCTATCGTGCGCCTTTCACCCAATTATAGGCACGTCCAACCCACGCACTCTATCGACGCTTTCCGTGCCTCCGCCTTCGGGTGAACGCTTCAGGATAGCCAATCCAGGCCACACATGACAAGGGGTCGCGTTGGAAATGTCGGCTCTTTCGGTAAATCCGCGAAGATATGGGGCCTTGGGAATATGAATCGTCGGTCGCCATGGACCACGCCGCTGAATGCGGATCGCAATTTTATTGACCACGCCGGGTGGACCCGAACGGCGTCGTTGCGGATCGGCGGCCAGGTGCAGGGACTGGTCAATTCAAGCCTCCCCAACGGCTCGGGAATGGTTGCAACCCGGCGGCGGGCAGAGCAAACAGGCAACATACATTTCTAGTGCCAGCGGCTTTCGACCCATTTCCGCGGTAGGAACCTCCCCATCGACTCTGTCTTATGTCCGATAAACAATCTGGCGATGTCGGTTGAACCACGCGAACAGCTTTTCGCAATAGTCCCGCCGACTTCGCACTTGATGACCCCAGCGTTATACTTCGGCCCCCATGAACACGGTTGAAGCTGCAAGCCATTCCGAGTGGACCATAAGCCGACTGCTGGCCTGGACGACCGACCATCTGGCCCGGCACGATGTGGAGGAGCTCCGCTGAAGTACTCATCGCCCATGCGGCCGAGTGCCGACGCATCGACCTTTGCGACTGGTTCGAGGATCAGTGTTCAGGCCAATAAGGAGCCGAAGATGTTCGTTCAATTGAAGAAGGTTCTCGCATCAGTCTGCGCTTCGTTCGTGTTCGTTTTTCTACCTGGATGTATCTGCGGCGACACTTTCTACACATTTATTTTTCATGGATCGGTCTTGGACGCCGTGGACAGACAAGGTGTCGAAGGCGCAACGCTCGAAGCAGCACTCTTCGAAGCCGGTGAGCCAATCGCACTCGTCGACACAGGTATGACGGGTCAAGGCGGCTCATTCTCGATGCGGCTCACCGTTGTTCGAGGCAATTGCCTGCCGCCATATTCCATACGCTCGGTATCTCCCGACACCCTTAGACTAACTGTCCGACGGCAGCACTGCGAGAATTTGGTTTTCGTCGACTTGGTTGGACTGGTTGGGACGGTTGAGCCGGCGCAAACGACCGAGGCGCCTGAGCCCATTGAACTTCCCGAGCCGATTCTGGTTCCTCCGTGCGAGCCGGGATCCTTAGCAGCCTGTGGCGAAAG